>JAZNNL010000018.1:0-19402 GCA_045580245.1 Lachnospiraceae bacterium | reverse complement strand
CTTGAAGATATCAAAATAATACGTGTAGCGTTCTGCCGGTTCTTCTATCAATGCATTTATTAATTTAAATCTATTCCACGAATATTTCAGATTATCCGTGACACCTCTGGTATAGGCTGTATAATAACTCATTTCCCCTTTGGTATAGGTGTACATCCTAAGTTCAAACACAAACAACTCCGGATTTTGGGTCTTTAACGCTTCTTCCACCAGATAGACTCCTGCCTGAGGTTGCTGCACATTACTGGATAAAGGATATGCCGCAAAACCATGTTCTCCCCACATCTGAGGTGCGGCATAAAAAGGATACACCGGGCTGGAACCAATCATTACCACATCGATAGTATCCTCCGGCTCTGCATAAAAGCCCACAAAAATATCTTTAATCGCACCGTTGGTACGGATCATATACGTGACGGACCTGAGCATAAACAAAAACAGGCACACAAATATAATTGCCTTTAAGGCTTGTTTCTTCGTCATAGCCGCCTCCTAAAATCCCTGATAAATAAACTCCGATACACTGTAACCGGGGCCGTAATACCCCCACAAAATTACAACAAAGAGCAGGACATACCAGATGCTCCAACGTATCATAATATTTTTCCCTGCAATGCGTTCTCTTACAGACTGCTTTTGCTGCAACACAGAAACCGCCAACAACACTAACAAAGTCAGTACCGCAATGGCAAATTCAATCCAGTCAAGCCCCAATGCAAATACGGCGCCGTTCCAAAGCACCTGGGGATTGCATGCAGAAAACATGCTCTTATAAATACGTAACCCTTCCGTAAAGCTACCTGCCCTAAAAAACACAAAGCTGGCACACATCAAAAGAAAAGTACGCATCTGCTGCCAGAATGCAAATAACTTATTCCTCTCTTTGATTTTGCAAAGAGCACGCATTTTGGTCCATAAAGGCTCGCCCAGTTCTCCCACTGCAATATAAAACCACTGTAAAAGACCGGAGCCTACGATAAATTTCCAAGAACCACCATGCCACATACCAACGGCAAACCACAATACGAGCATAGCTAAAAGGGTCGCATATTTTTTGCCTTTTTTCTTACCGAACTTTTTCTTTAAAGTATCCTGTAATGCGGAAAATTGCTGTGTGCGCAATAAAGGATAAAACAAATAATCCTTTAACCACTCGCCCAGTGTAATATGCCACCTTCTCCAAAATTCCTGAATGGACTTGGAAAAATAGGGGGTGCGGAAATTCTCTGCAATCTTAAGCCCAAAGGTCTGGGACAACCCGATGACAATATCCATACCACCGGAGAAATCCGCATAAAGCTGGAATGCAAAGCAAACCGTGGCTATAAAAATGTATGTCCCCGGATACTGCGTATAATTTCCGTAAACCATATTTACAATCACTGCCATACGTTCCGCAATCACCAGTTTCTTAAAAAAGCCCCATAACATACGTTGGAAACCGTAGGTTACCTGTACATAATCAAATTTATGGGGTGCATACAATTGTTCTTCCACATCCCGGTAACGCAATATAGGACCGGATAACATCACCGGAAAATACATACTGAAAAGAGTAAACTTAAAAAAGTTCTTTTGGGGTTTCCCTATTTCGTAATATACGTCAAACAAATATCCCAACAGCGCCAGCGTGTAAAAAGAAATTCCCAAAGGCACCGGAAAGTTTATTGTAAAAGAGCATGTAGACAAAAAGGACAGTCGCATTGCCAGCGCATTATACGTGTAAATACCGAAATTGCAGTACTTTAACACCACTAAAAGAAGAAGGCAAAAAACAACAATAAGTGAAAGGGCAGTTTTCTTCTTTTTCTGCTCTTTCACTCTGTCAATATACAAAGCTCCGCAATATACGATTATAATGGCCGCAATGGGGTATATAATTAACCACAATTCCCCCGCCGTCAGGAAATATCCTATGCTTGCTGCAAGCAAAAGCCCCCACTGCATCTTTTTGGGTACTACATAATACAGAAGGAGCAATACTGCGTAACAACACAGGAACGCAAACGAAGTAATGCTCATCTAAAAACTTGCCTTTCCGGCACCTGCAAACCTTTTGCAGGCGCAAATTTCTTAGTTAATGGCAGCTAAAATAATATCTACCATCTCTCCCACATTTTTCATGGTCACAACCTGACCCATGGTGAATTTCACGCCAAATTCTTTTTCTACCGCAGACACCAGATTGATGTGCTCTAAGGAATCCCAATCCTCAATATCCGCAGAGGTGGTAGCGTCATTTACCATAATATCCTCATCGTCAAAAACATCCTGAAATACTGCATTTAAACGTTCATAAAGTGCTTCTCTTGTCATCTTAACTCTCCTTATTCACTGTAATAACCTGATTTTTCTTTTCATATTCTTCCGGTATCGGATAGCTCCATACCGTATTGCCCTGCCCATCGGCTGACTCTAACGCAAAGCCCTGTAATTCATAGAATTTCTCCACCATTTTGTTCTTGGCGGTAGGGTAATAGTATCCTTTTATCTCTGTGACGCCTGCCTTTTTACAAGCTGCTACCAGCTCATCCATCATGGCAAATTCCATGTCACGTTTTAATACACGACAACTCATCAACCACAAATCCATGTGAAGAACATTTTCTTCCGCATGTCCGATAGCCACGGATACCACACCGTTATCGCCGAACTTGTCCTCTAACTTGCCGTAGAGGGTAATCACGGAAGGCTCTGTGGCTGCCTGCTCAATTTCAGCCTGGGTATATCTCTTAGTGGTTAAATTGAACTGGTTACTCTTGTTGGTCAGCTGGGCAATGCGCGCCATATAGATAGATTCAAAAGGCTTTATGGTGCCCTGCATCTCTAATGACTTCAGATACTCTTTATAGTCTCCAAAGCTTTCCTGTTGCTTCTTACGCTCCAGATTGGCTTTGTACATCTCACTTCGGTTTCTGTCATCCTCT
This sequence comes from Lachnospiraceae bacterium, assembly GCA_045580245.1. GTDB lineage: Bacteria > Bacillota > Clostridia > Lachnospirales > Lachnospiraceae > Acetatifactor. The sequence continues at coordinate 16,475 of JAZNNL010000018.1, read as the reverse complement.
GACAGATTGGTTACCTCAAAATAGCCTGACCTATCCAGCACATGAATATACTGTTCGGGACTGCCGATTTCCGGCACTGCCACACCATTTAGCTGAGTACGGATAATCTCCCGCTCTGCAGGGTTATCATCCACAAACACCAGTGCATCCTGCATAATATTAAGCTCTGTGGCAATATCTGCCACATTTTTGCTTTTAGGCTCCCAGTTGGCTTTGATACAAACAAAGTCCTCCGGCTTCAAAATACCGTCCGGATGCTGCAAGCCCGCCAGTGCGTTTTCTTCTTCGTTTTTGGAGCTGACATTTAGCATTATACCGATGTCTTTGTGTTGCTTGATATAGGTCTGGAATTCGGAGAATACCTGTCCCATGGAGGTTTCCTGCCCGATTTCCAGATTTTCCACACCGTCATCTCCTACAATACCGCCCCAAAGGGTGTTATCCAAGTCAAGTACCAGCGCCTTTTTATTTTTTCCGTAGATCGATTTAATAATATTTGCCACATTAAAGCTTAAGGAAGGTATTGCCGGTAAGCACAATGCATATTTGTACATATGCCAGTAAAAGGGGTCTGCCCACTTGTCCAAACCATAGCAAGCTGATAAATACTGGATATCATTGATATAAAAGTTGGCATTTTCTCTTGCATATTCATAAAACTTTTCGTTTAAGCGATTTAAGAAAGAAATACGTCCGTGGATATCGGAAGCTTCTTTATTGCCTAATAACCTGTAAAAAGGATACTCAAAATTATTCTGGATAACAGGACAGTGGTAGGTTTCCCTTAACTTGTCCCACATCACTTTAAAATGTTCATAACTTCTTTCAAGCAATGCATCCACATCCGATGCAGAATCCGCTAAAGCCGGGTATTCCGTAACATTGCGGTTGCTGGTATGGATATAGATAATATCCGGTGCGAATGCCTTAAGTTCCTCATTGTCAAACATGGCATCCTGCCAGTACTGGGCATACTCGGACTCATAAAAGGACGGCGCAATCCCATAATTGAGCAAAAAGAGCTCCAGCACCTTAATAATATCATGAGTGGTACTGCCGCCTAAAACCGCAATCTTCTTAGGCATACGGGTAGTACCGTCTGCCAAAAGTGCTTTCTTTATACTTTTTGCTTTTTTTAAGATATATTCACTGTCAAAAGGATATTCCAGTTCCTGCATTGTCGTCCGTTCCTATAAATTTTCTTTTCTATCCATTTGGATTTATGATACCATATTTAGACATCTGTTTCAACCGTTTTGACCTCTGCCTCCCGACATGGTTTATAACACGGCAACCTGCATTCCTTTGCTTGCACTACTCGTCCTTGGCACCAACGATTTCTTTCACCACATACTGAGGTGAATTATTGATACAAACATAAATCCTGCCAAGATATTCCCCAATCATACCTAACATCAACATCAGCATACCGCCGATAAACAAAATCGCCGACATCAAGGAGCTAAAGCCCAACGGTACAGCCGGATTTATAAATTTCTTAACAATGGTATAAATCGCATAAGCAAATCCTGCAAAGGCGCACACTGCACCCATGAAAGTCGCCATACGTAGTGGTTTCACAGAGAAGGAGGTAAAGCCGTTCACCCATAAATTAATCAGTTTCCGCAGGGTATAGCCGGAAGTTCCCACTTCTCTTTCCCTATGTGTTACGGATACGTTCACAATATTTTTGGTGGTACGGAGTACCAACCCGATGACATAAGGATAGGCATTGTCATACCGGCAGATTTCCTCTGCCACAAAACGCTTCATGGCAAAGTAACTGGATACATACAATTCCTTGGGTTTTCCTAACATTACTCTGGTCATCAGATCATTGAGTCTGCTTCCGAAATTTCTGAACAGGGAATGCTTTTTATTTCCATACTGCGCATAAACCACATCTGCGCCCTCTTCAATAGCCGCAAGCAACTTTCCAACCTCATCAGCAGGGGTCTGTCCATCATCATCCAGACACACAATCACGTCCCCGCTTGCATGGGCAAAGCCCGCCATCAGTGCTGCGTGCTGTCCGAAATTTCTTGCCAGATTAATTCCCTTGATTTTATTATTTTCTGTACATAACTTTCTGATAACCGAAAAGGTATCATCTGGTGAACAGTCATTCACCAATACCATTTCATAGTCATAATCTTCCATGGATGCCATGGTCGTATCCACTTCCTCTACTACCTTTTCAAGGGTCAAAGCAGAACGATAGCAGGGAATTACAAAACTTACAAGTTTACTCATACTTACCTCTTTTCATTACCGTACTTCCTGTACTGTATATACCGCAAAAATCTCTTTGTCATCTGTAAAAATACTGTCCGTTTTTTCTAATGTCACTTTCACACCTTGGTCCGCATAGTACTGTGGCAGCCAGTCTTTCACATAAGGCAGGCTGTCCGGTTCTTCTATGCGCACAATGACATATACATTGTCCTGTTCCAAAAGTGCCTGTTCCATATTTAAGATACCAAAACGCTGGTATTTCTTTTCCATTAACGGGCTCTTATTTGCCCATCCACCCATTATATCATAGTTGGATAGGGAATTGTCTACATTTACAAACAGTTTCTCCGAATACTTTACGGAAGAATACACATCAAAGAAATAGAAGTTTTCACTGTTTTCTCTTGTATAGGCCTGTAAAGAAAGCAGTTCCTTATTCACTTCTTCTCTTCGCACAAATTCTGTATGGGTTGCGGTAATACTATTATCCAATCTCCAAGCCCCCAACAGAACCACGACACCTGCCAGTGCAACCTTAATCCATGTTCCAAATCGCTTGTTTTCTTTACATTCCACCAAAAAGAATGCCAAAAGTATAATCAGTTCCATCCAATATAAAGAATGGGTGATACGCTCCGGTGCACGGCCTCTGTACAATATAAAGAGCCACAATCCGCTCCGCACAAATCCCAGACAAGCCAGCTCCCAGATAAAACGGAAACGCTTATTCATAAGTGCCACCACAAGTACCAGCCCATACATGGCAATCACAAACAGATTCCATGGGTAGTCCGTATTGTGGAAAGTACGGTATTTGTACTCACTAAGGGCTATCTTTAAATTATCCGTAAAGGAACCGGTATCTTTCTTTAATCCTGCCGCATAAGCCGCAATTTCACCCATGCAGTCTGCATCAATGTCTTCCTGTAATCCGAAATTATAATTGATAAGCAATGACTGTTCACTTTCCGTCATACCGATACTTTCATAGAAAGTTTCATTTCCTTCATAAGGAGGTATGGTCTGGAAGTCATACAGTTCCGTGCGGTTGTCAAAAAAGGCGGTAAATTCCTTCCAGTCCGCTCCGCTGTTGGCCAGAATATGAATGCCCTGGCACAAAACAATACCAGCCACAATACCACCAAAAACCGCAAAATATTTTGCTGCATTTTCTTTGGTAAAGAAAGGCTTTTCTCCTGCCCATTTACAAAGTCCTGTTACACAGATAAGAGGCAGTACCAATATCAACATTTCGGAACGGATACAAAAGGCCACCGTGACCAAAATAATACTAAGCAAATTGTTTTTTAAGAACTGTTTTACCGACACCCGACTGTCGGAAGTATAAAACAGAAACGCTGCTGCTGATGCCAAAAGGGTACAGGTAATGGTATATTGCACAAATACCAAATCTTTTAAAAGCAGGGTCACAATGGCTACTGTTTCCAGCAATACTGCTGCCAGTTTTGTGATTCTTTTTTCAAAAAATCCCAGCAAACGGTTGGTTATCAGATAAATGCTGCCAAAATGGCACAACTGAAAGAACACACCATACCAGGGAATCACTCTGACAATCCGATAAAACAGACTGATCACAAAGCTGATTGGCACTAACATCTGGATATTGTTGCCTTCCGGAGTACCTGTATACACACCTGCCAGAATATCCTTCATCAGCACATCGTCATTTAAGTCATAATAATAGTCAAAGAAGAAACTTATGACAATGCACAGGATTACGCTAATCCCCAGTGCCCATATGCAGTTTTCCTTTTGTTTCAGCTTGTCTGTAAAATTCATTATTTTCTATACGCCTCTACAATCTTCTTTACTGCTGCAATCACATTTTCTACGTCCTGATCACTCATACCGTAATATAAAGGCAGACTCATCATCTCAGCATAGAGTTTTTCTGCCTTGGGACATAATCCCTTTTCATATCCCAGATGTTCATAATAGGGGTGATAATACACCGGAATATAATGCACATTGCAACAGATATTTTCCGCCGCCATAGCATCATAGAAGCCTTTTCTGTCCACATTTAAAAGCTCCGGTTTGATGCGCAGAATATATAAATGTCTGGTAGTATCAGACTCTGCAATTTCTTCCTGCACGGTAATCTCAGGTATCTCTGCAAATGCCTCATTATATTTTGCCACAATTTCTTTTCTGCGGTTACTGAACATTTCCAGTTTATCTAACTGGCTTATTACCAGCGCTGCCTGAATATCCGTCATGCGGTAATTCATACCCAGTGCAACCTGCTCGTAATACCAGCCGCCCTCACATTCTTTTTCCATAAGGGAAGTATCTCTGGTAATGCCATGGGCTCTGTAAAGCACCAGTTTTTTGTAGTATTCTTCATTATTGGTTAAGACCGCGCCGCCTTCCCCGCCGGTAACGGTTTTTACCGGATGGAAGCTAAAGGTAGTCATGTCCGCAATAGAACCGACACCTCTGTCATTATATTTTGTACCAATGGAATGGGCACCGTCTTCAATCAGCACTGCACCTTTTTCTTTACAAATCTGCTGAATACGTTCCAGTTCCACTGCCTGTCCGGTAAAATCCACTGCCACAACCGCTTTGGTCTTTTCTGTCATTTTTTCTGCAATAGAAGCAGGGTCAATATTATAAGTACGCTCGTTAATATCTGCAAAAACCGGCTTTGCACCGCAGTACAGTGCACAGTTTGCAGATGCCGCAAAGGTAATGGGGGTGGTAATCACTTCGTCCCCTTCTTTTACTCCTGCTGCCTGGCAGGCGATATGCAGTGCAGCTGTCCCGTTACTTACCGCAACGGCGTATTTTGCACCGGTAATTTCGCACAGTCGTTTTTCCAATTCTGTAATTTTAGGACCGCAGGTTAAGTAGTCGCTTTTTAACACATCTACTACTGCTGCGATATCCGCATCATCAATGTATTGATGACCGTAAAATAATTTTGTGTCCCTGACGGGGGTACCGCCGTTAATTGCCAGTTTTTGCATACTATCCTCTCCTTGCAAACTGTTTTTAGTATATCACAGTCTCTATCATCTATCTAATGGCCTTCTGCCATCTTTTGTATAGCTTCCGCAATTCTCACTGCACCGATTCCATCTACCAGACTTCTTGCCTTTGTACTGTAAGCTTGTCGCAATTCCTTCGAAGAAATCAGTTCGTAAAGTTTTCTTACCAAGCCTGCGAACATCTCCTCTCCGTCCCTTACATAATCCCCACCGAAATGTACCAGTCCTTTATCCACAAAGGTCTGTACCATTTTCTCCTGGTTGTCCACAAAGGAGAAGCATAATGTGGGGACACCCACTGCACACAATTCGTACATGGTAGAGCCTGCCGCAGAAATTGCCACGTCACAGCCTTGCATCAATTCTGACATCTTTGTCACATTTATATGGATGTGCACATTTTCATATTCTGCTTCCAGCTTTTGTAGTTCCGGTAAGTGACTGTTAAAAGCGCCACTCACCACATGATACTGTAATGCCTTCGTCTTTTCTTCTGCCAGAACCGCATAAAGTATCTGCCCTGCCAGATTATATTTATCGCTACCTCCGGTGGTAATTAGGACGTTTTGCACCCGTTCCCTTACATGATGGGACACTTGCTCCGCTTCTTTCCGTAAAGCTATATTTTGAAACTCTTCCCGCAAGGGTACATAAGAACATCCCAAAAGAAACTCTTTATTTTGGGAATGTGCCTGTTCCTGATAAGGCAACAAATCCCCGTAAATATTATAATTAATCACCATATCCACCGGATAAGGAACCCGGAACCGATCATCCATGTAAGCCGTTTTCGTCCAGGCACTTAACTGTTCTAGAAACCTGTTTGTAGCAAAATAACTGTCCACCAGAATCACATCCGGCTTTTCCTGCATAAACAGTTCCCGTAGCTTTGGCAGTTCTGCTTCCATATCCCGATAATCGGAATGTAGCACGTGATATACCTGTTCTCGTTGCGCTAACAGTTGAGTTGCTTCCTCATCTGCAACTACAAAAAGCACCTGCTCGCCACGTTTTTCCAACGCTGCCGCAACTGACAGGCAACGCATCATATGTCCGCTTCCGATTTCTTTATTGGCATCTGCCCGAATCCAAATCATAGTCTCTCCGCCTACATTGTCAACTTTTTATATAACATCATCGGTATTTCTTGTTCCAAAGCACTTTCCTCATATCCCAAACCCGTAAAAATCCTGCGGGAGGCTTCATTTTCCGGTTTCACCTTAGCTACCAACTTCTTTATTCCGGCGAAACGTTCCTTAACCAGTTTTTCTCCTGCACGAATCATTTCTGCACCATAACCCCTGCGTCTATAAGCACGGGCCACACTGTAACTGATTTCTGCTTCCTCTTCTCCCACAAAATCTACACGGAACAGCCCCACCGGTACTTCTCCATAATAGGCTACAAACAATTTACGTTTATTCCCTGCCAGACTATCCTTGTACCACTTTTCATGGGTTTCCCAAGGAATTGCCTCTGTTGTAAAGGACTGCTTTCTGGTTTCTTCATCATTGGTCCATTCAAAAGTAAGTTTATCTTGTTCAGGGGTTGCTTCTTTCAACTCCAAATACTCTGCCACCATATTTGCCTTAAGAGGGGTTCCGAATGTTACATCCGTAGTACATACCTTTCCCAGTACATGGTCATAATCTCTGGGATGCAAGCCGTAGCTTGGTCTGATAACCCTGATGTTTTCTTCCGTAAACGTTTCACCCGCCGAAATGTCTTTTACCACAAACACTGACTGGCGGAACTGTAAACTTTTCTTTTCCTGCTTGGTTGCGCCATAACGTACTAAACCTTTGGCTTTTTCCACCTGACGGATATCACGTACCATTGCCGCAAACTCTTCCGGCTCCATGGAAAAAGAGGAATCGGGATTTTCAATATCGCGACTCATACAAATATGTTTTTCAATGATACTGCCGCCCATGGCTACCGCTGCTGCTGCCGCAAGCCCGCCCATAGAATGGTCGGAAAGTCCGGTAGGCGCATCAAATGCATTACTCATGTCTACCATGGTAGCAAGATTCATCTCGTCGGAAATAGCCGGATAGGCACTGGCACAACGCAACAACGCAAACTGCTCGTTACCGGTTGCACGGATGGTTTCCACCGCTTCCGCAATTTCCTCATAAGAAGCCATACCCGTAGACAGAATCATGGGTTTTCCCTTCTCTGCCACATAGCGGATTAAAGGAATATCCGTCAACTCAAAAGAAGCAATCTTATAAAACTCTATCCCGATTTCTTCCAGAAAATCCACTGCAGTTTTATCAAAGGGCGTGGAAAAGAAATCAATGCCTACTTTGTCAGTTTCTTCCTTCAATTCTTTCTGCCACTCCCAGGGGGTATATGCCTTTCCGTAAAGCTGATACAAATTTTCCCCTTCCCAGGTACCGTTATCAATAAAGAAATACTCGTTGTCACAGTCGATGGTAATGGTATCTGCGGTATAGGTCTGAATCTTTACACAGTCCGCACCGCAATCTTTGGCCATGCGGATAATTTCTTTGGCGCGCTCGATACTGCCCGCATGATTGGCAGACATTTCTGCAATAATGTATGCCGGTTGCCCTTCTCCAATCAGGCGGTCTTTTATTTTAATGGTTTTCATACTACCTCACCTTCTGTTGCATCACTTTATACTTCACTTCCGCAATCTGCCAGTCTTCTTCGGTATCAATATCCTGCACTTCCAATTCCGGCATCTCTATGGGAACGGTCTTTTCCATGACCATTTTTTTCTGCTCTGCAAAACTGTTTACGTTTATACAATAAAACTGTCCTGCATCATGATAAAAAGGCTCTAAATCCTGGGACCTTGTCAGAGCGTACTCCGGCCACTTAAACTTCATAAAGCCATCTTCCATAACCACGCTTCGCTGGGGCGGAAAACTAAAACGCACTACCGGCAATACACTGTCCGCATCTTTTTCCGCAAGCAGGTTCATTGCATTTTTCAGTTTCGTAGCGGACACAAAAGGTGCGGTAGGATAAATGCAACAAACCGCATCAAACTCTTTGCCACACTGCTTATAACTTTCCAAAACCTCTGCAATGACATCTGCAGTGGTGGCAAAATCATTGGCAGTATCACTACTACGCATAAAAGGTACCTGGGCACCTGCCCCTTTTGCAATCTCTGCAATTTCTGCATCGTCAGTAGACACCATCACTTCTTCAAACACACCGGATTCCAGTGCCGCTTTGATAGAATAGGTGATGATGGGTTGTCCACAAAACTCTTTTATATTTTTCCGGGGAATTCTTTTACTGCCGCCCCGTGCGGTAATCACTGCCAGTGCTTTCATATTACGACTACCTTTCCCTGGTTGCCTTTCCGTTTTCTACGCGGTAAATCACTTCACAATTTTCAATGGTATTTAATCTGTGGGCAATAATCACCAGTGTCTTTTTACCATGTAACCTGTTAATAGATTCCATAATTGCCGCTTCGGTATCGTTATCCAATGCAGAAGTAGCCTCGTCCAAAATCAGAATCTCCGGGTCATCATACAAGGCTCTGGCAATACCGATACGTTGTCTCTGTCCGCCGGAAAGTCGGACGCCACGCTCACCGATACCGGTTTCCAGTCCTTCGGGAAGTCCCTTTACAAACTCATCCAACTGGGCTTCCTTTAACACTGCCCACAGGCGTTCTTCGTCTATTTCATCCTCCGGAATACCGAATGCCACATTTTTTCGGATGCTGTCATCCAGCATAAAAATCTGCTGGGGAATGTAGCCTACATTGTTGAGCCACTGTCCGTAGTGTTCTTTACATAATACATCCACACCGTCTGCTAAAATCTGACCTTCTTTTAATTGCAAAAGTCCCAGCAAAATATCCACCACTGTGGACTTCCCGGAGCCGGAGCTTCCCACAATACCTACTGCGGCACCAATGGGAATTTCCAAATCCGCCTTATCAAAAATCAGCACATCTGTATTGGGGTAGGCATAGGTAATGCCCTTTAGCTCTACTTTTTCTTTGATGTCCAACTTCTTAGGTGCCCTTTTTAAAGATTCCAGTACCTTGTCGGCATCTGCAATTTCTTCCCGCAGTTTATCACTGATACCCATTAAGAAAGGCTTATAATAAGCGATTTCCGTCAGATAATTGCTGATACGGTTGGCACTGGGTAACAGTCTTACCACTGCCATGGACAGGGCTCCCAAAAGGGGCACCATATTCTGCATATCGTTACCGTTTGCAATCATCACAATCATATAAATCAAAACGCTGGCAATACAAACGCTTTCAATAAACAGTCTGGGTACGTTTTTATAAATACTGTATCTGCGCAGGGCATTGATATATCGGCCGTTACAATCCATGTATTCTCCGGCAAAAAATTCTTCTCTGTTGGCAATTTTAATTTCCTTGATACCGGTAACCACTTGCTGAATCCACTTTAACAGGCCTGCATAATTTTCTCTGTTATCCTTTCCGGACCTGTTCATAATGGGTTTTAACAGGGTCTTAATCAGCACTAGGGACACTAACATTACCACCATCAGGAATAAGGTCAGGGTCGGTTGCAAAATCAGCGTCGCTGTTACCAGGAAAATAAACACTATAATTTCCGACAGCATCTGTAGCAGGCACAAAGTCAGGGCATACATGTTGATAACGTCGGAAGTGATGTTTCTCTGCACCTTAGGGGTATCTGCATTCAGATAAAATTCATAAGGGCGCTTTAAGTAGCTTATCATCATCTGGTTTGCGGTACGGAACTGGTTGCCGAACACAAAACGGTACTGTATCACGCTCTGTATCTGCAAAAACACATTTTTCAGCACAAACAAAAAAATCAAAACCACAAGCAAAGTGATGATAAACTGCTGTGTGCTCTGCATACCAAGGGCATCATACACCTTTTTCACAACTTCCACTTTCATCAGGCTGTCGATGTCCATAATTGCGGTTAACACCGGAATCAAAAAACCGATACTGCAGGTTTCCAAAACGGCTCCGATTAACATCAGGAATACCAGTCCAATCATTTTTATTTTTTGTTTTTTATCTAATAAAATCCACAGTTTTTTAATAATATCCATGTAACAACCTCTGTTTTATATCTTGTCATTGTAACGGTACTTGCCTGCTTCCTGATACCGCTCCATAAAATCTGCACCCAGATAAAGCTTTTCTTCTACAAAATCCATATTTTCCATGGCCTGGGTAAAAATCGCCACTGCTCTGTGAAAATGCACGCCCGGAATATATTTCATCACTTCCAGGGGGTATCTTCCCTTTAATACGATATGCTGGGGAAATACTTTTTCATAATCCAGCAAATCCTTGGGATGGGGCTTAATAAACACTTTGTAACCCTGACAGTATTCCGCTATCAAATCTGCAAACATCTGTTTTCTGACACTCTCGTCACAAAGTTCTTCCGTCAGCACAATGGCGTTCTTTTCCCCTCTGTCTGCCAGTTCTTTTATCAGCTGTTCCGCATTCTCCATAAAGGCCCTGACAATCAGTTCCTTTTCTTCTGCGGTCAGTCTTTCTTCCAGACCGGCTCTGGGGACTTCTACATACTTGTGGTAATCATATTTCAAACAACTCCGGTCATTGACCTCCATATCGATACAATATTTGGAGTAACCGTTCTGGATAAAAATCAGGTTTAAAGATGCCAAAAATGCCTTTAATTGAAAGCATCCTCTGTTATCATATCTTGCGGCGTCAAAAATCTTTAAGCAGTTATAGCCATCCTCCATGGCATGATACTTAATGTGCTTGTAGTTCAAATAATAACCAATGGGATCCGAATCGCAGAATACATATATGTCCTTATACTGTTTAAAATCCACCGGTACATAGGGCTCTTCCAGTTTTGCATAAAGCTTGGTGTACTTCATGCGGGCAATCATGTTTTTTACGATATTGCCCTTGTCTTTACGAAGCTCCTCCAGTTCAGGGAAAAAGGTATGACGTTTCTCGTCAAACTCGATGACTTCTTCAAATACATTTATTTTTTCAAGACGTTCCTTCAGATTTTCAAAATCCGTGGACATCTTGCTTAATACCATGGTTGCCTTACCCTGTTTTTCTTTCGGGAGGGCAAATTCTTTTAACAGTGTCACATATACATGATAGTAAGTATGACACACATAGATACGTTCTTTCATGTCAATCCCTCTTGCCGGTCAGATACTTGTACATCCGCCCCGGTCTTACAATACATGCAGGGCTTAAGATATCCTCTTTTTCAGGAACAACCTCCCCTTGTACCAGTTTTTCCAAAAAAGGTACCAGGCGGTTGGCAGCTTCTTGGGCATTCCAAGTATCCGCAATCGTTTTGTAGGCACTGCGCCCCAACGCATTTATCATATCCGGATTCTGTATCAATTTTGTAACATTTTCATAAAATGCATTGAAATTTTTATTCGGATAAATCAGACCGTTTTCTTCCGGTTTAATCAAAAAAGGAACTGCACCCAATGCCACATTGGCTACCACGGCGCAACCACTGTTCATCGCCTCATTCAATACTGCCCCCCAGCCTTCTTTGTAATCGCTGGTAAACAAAAAGATATCCGCCTGTTCCATGTATTCCCGCACTTTTTCAGGCTTTTGAAAACCTGCAAAGGTTACTACATCTTCCAATTCTTCTGCCCGTACCATATCCCGCAGTTCTTCTTCCATGGCTCCGCCGCCTACCATTGTCAGGGAAAAATCATACCCTTCCTGCTTTAATTTTGCAGCAGCGCGAACTGCATATTCGGGATGCTTCCAGTCAATAAACCGGCCTGCCCACAACAGAGAAACCTTTCCGGTTTCTTTGCGTCTGCCTGCTTTTTCTGCAAGCAGCGCCTCAATATCATGGGTTTTCTTTTCCGGAAAATACCCCCATTGAAACATCTTACCGGGATAAGCTCTTACAATGTGAAAATCACTTGCCACATAACCACCGCAACAAAGCAGGTATACCGGACTCTTACGATACCTGGTATGGTCATGATATTTTTTCTTAAGCCCTCTGGGAGAAATGGCTTTCCACTGCCCTTCTTTGTAAATACGTTCACTGAGACGCACCACAACTTTCCCTTCTGCAAGCCTCTCTGTAATATAGGACTCATCCTCTACACCGCCAAACAGCACTACATCACTATCCTTAATCCGTTTTTTGCATTCTGCTTCCTGTTCATAAAAAACCTTTAACCAAGGGAGTTTATCCAATTGTGCTCCCCATCCCATGCGGACACGCTCTTCTTCCATAGGTTCGGTCTGTATAAAGCAATACTCCTCACCAAGCTTTTCATACATTGCTTCGCAAAAGGGGATCTGGTGATGATTGATATAGTTTGACACAAAGGTTACTTTCATAATTCACGTCCTGCAATTTCTTTTATTCCGTAATGGTTGCTTGTTGCCGTTTTACTGTCCTGCTGCCAGTTCACGGTATATTTCCAGCAATCTGTTAAAGTTTGTTTCTGCATCATGGGTCTTCAAGGCTCTTTCTCTTGCCCGCTCTCCCAAGGCGCATGCCACCTCTTCTTCTCCGAAGATTCTGCACACCGTTTCCGCCAATGCCTGTATATCGCCTGCCGGATACAGAAGCCCCTCTTTTTCATGGGTCAACATACCGGGAATACCACCCACTTCAGAACTAACCACAGGCATACCCAAAAGCATAGCCTCTCCTAAAGAGTTAGAGGAATTTTCCATAGAGGAAGCCATTAATAGCACGTGACTGTGCAAATACCGATTGCACATTTCCTCACTACCCAATTTTCCCAAAAACACTACTTTTTCCTGCAAATGATATTTCCGAACGAGGCTCAGACAATATTTACCATAAGACCCGATTTTTATTTTCTCTTTTATACTTTCATAGGCAGTGATTTTATCTCCCGCCACATACAGTTTCGCAGCAGGATACTTTTCACAAATAAGAGGCATTGCCTCCAACACATAATGAAGCCCCTTTAACGGATAGTTGCCCTGACTTAAGAAAATACTGTAGGGCTCACACTCTTTTATCTGCCACCTGTTTTCATAAAAAGGAGCCCGCAGGGTTTCATTCATAAAATGATACGTCAGATTAGGATTTACCGACAGTACTTTTTCTTTGTCCCAATCCGTTCTGCCGGTTACATGCAACGCGTTTCTTAAGGACTCCTGTTCCATTGCCCCACGCTTTACAAATTTTTCCTGTTGCTGCCTGATATTGTCCTGTTTTACAAAATCCCTAAACAGTGACCTGTTCTGTATTTTTTTTGGCAAATCCGCCATATACGCCTCTGCAATGGCAAAGCACACGCCCTGAATCCCCAGCAATAATCTTTCTTTCTCTTTTACACATCTTGTCATGGCAAGGGTGTGGGGAAATTCCGTTCCGAATACATGTACCACATCCGGATTAAAATCCTCTACAATTTCTGCCAGATACTCCTCCAGATTCGCATCATAATTCTCCGGTCTTACCGTATCTTCCGGAAATCCGAAGTACTGAAGGTCTCCTACCTTTCCACTTATGGGTGCACTGTCTTTCCCCACCGGAAAACATACCCCCAGCGTGATATCTTCTTTTTCACTATGTTCCAGCAGCTTATCCGCCAAGCCGGTAAGCCACCCTTCTTTATTACTTGCTTCCTTCCCCAATGCTTCCGCAATCATAGGAAGCATAATATTGCAAAGCCAAAGGATTCTCATAAAATACCCCCTACCCAAACAACCAGGTTTTGTATGGTAACAACCCTACTTCCACATTATAAGCTTTATAAAGAAACATCACAAAATACACTAAAAATGCGATGGCAATGACAATCCCCCAAAACCTTTTCTGTTTCTTGTCCGGTATCTTACAAAGCACCGCCGGAACCAAAAAAATATTGGATACATTTAAATAATATGCCACTCTGGATATCTCCGGTATAAACGAACAACAGGTATATAACACCAGACTGCCCAGATTCAGATAAAACCAGAACTGTATCTTTTTATCCTTCTCCACCACCGTTTTATAATACAAAAGGCAGAATGCCAAAATTGCAAAGCATTTTAAAATATTGATAAGAGACGTTTCTCCGTTATCGAATACAGAATTTTCATAAAAAGGATAAAAGGTAAAAATAATCCTGCGGTAGAAGTCTTCAAAAAGCAAAAAGGATGCGCACAGTGCCAAAAGCAGAAGCATATGCCACTTTTTCCAATTTCGGGAAGCAATAAAATAAACCGGAATTACTAACAATACCGACTTATGGAAAAATGCTGCAAATACAATCCATGCAACAAAGGGCAACCATTTTCCCTGCAACACATATTTCATGGCATACACTGCAATTGCCAGAACAAAATAATAGCGTACGGAGGTCATTGCAGAAAAATAATATCCGTTCGCCATAAACAAAAACACCGAAAACACAAACCAGTCGCTTTGGTCGTGCAATGCCTTTAACATAAGCCAGACAGTAGGTGCCGCAAACAGTGCAAAAATAATACGGGCAGAACCCACCCCGGTACCAAAGAAAAATTGCACAACACGTACTACTGCGTTAAATCCCACTTCCGTAGATACATGGTTTCCTAAATGCAAATCATGAAAAATGTCCAGATATTCTCCGTAATCGTTTCCCACATCCACCCGGAATGCCAAAACGCAAAAAAGCAAAAAAAACATGGTCCCCAGCATTACCCGGTTCAACATGCACTGTCTGGAAATCCTATTCGATTGTAAGGTAGCCTTGTTGTCTACAAAGTAGGCAAGGGCTACTGTCACAACAGTCAATCCCAAATACAAAATCATGCTTTATCCCCTGCCTGCTTTTTTTGCGGAACTTTTTTATATTTAGAAAATATGCCCGGCCTGTAATACCGTGCCAATAAAGATTCGTCTGCATTACAAAGTACTGCCGCGGCAACTGTGATTTCCTGTTTCTTCAGGAAACCGATTATCCGCTCTATCTGTTTTCCATCCCGTCTTCCTGCTTCCACTGCCAGAATAATACGGTCCGCACCGTCAAGATTGGAAAGCCACTCTTTTGTCAAAGAAACCGTACCGCCGGAAACTATGCCGGGTACTTTTCCCTGTAACAATTTCACGACTTCTTCCACGGATACCGTCTCACAAACACCGGCTACCGCAAGTTTCTTAGTCCCGGTACACAGCTTTTCAGCATTGGCAGACAGTTCCGCAGACTTTGTTGTACCAAGCATCGGTATACCATACCGCTTTTCAAAAGATACCGGCAGATAAACAGAATCATCCGTCAAAAAAGAAACCATACACGCAACCAATGCACTACCAAGTCCTAAAACCGCACCAATCAGTGCCGCTACCAGCACATCCTTCGTCACATCCCTTTTTTCAGCAGATACAGGACAGGTCATAATAAAACTCTCTTTTACTTCCTGCCTGTCCACACAAAAATCCACAATGGCATTCTGCAGGGCTGCATTGATAGCAACCGCCAGCCCCTCTTCTTTTGCATACACTGTAGTGGTTACCACAAAACTGTCGGAAACCACCGATGCATCTATACTGTCACGAACCTGTTGCGCCGAAACCGTGTATCCTTTTACGGAAACTTCGTTTATAACCGATTCCACAAAGGCATCGGACTTTGCCAAAGAGTCCCATGCTTCATCGGTAATATATATTCTGGAAATACCGTATCCTTCTTCCGGTATATAATCGATAAAGGTTTCACCCACTACCTGATATGCCGTATCCGGTGAAAATACCGTTTCTTTCAGGAAATAAATTCCGCCCAAAACCAAGGCTCCCAGAAGAGTGGCAACCAAAAGAATCCCTGTTTTCTTCATCAGTTTGAGGCACAACAGTTTTACATCCACCGGTTCCTCAGCGAAATTACATTTCCACATAGGTACTATCCTTCCTTTTCTGTTTTCAGTGCGGTAATCTGGTTCGTTTCCACACCTTCCGTACTGTCAGGCCACAAAAGCACCTTTACCGTTAAAAGCATCAGTTTCAAATCCAGCCAGACGGAATAATTTTCAATATAGGCCAAATCCAGTTTCAGCTTATCATAAGGCGTGGTATTGTACTTGCCATACACCTGTGCATATCCTGCCAGCCCTGCTTTTACTTTCATACGGTATGCAAATTCCGGCATAACCTCCATATACTGGTCAATGATCTGGGGTCTTTCCGGTCTGGGTCCGATAAACGACATATCACCACGCAGAATATTGATCAACTGAGGCAATTCATCGATTCGCACCTTGCGGATAAATTTACCGATAGG
>JAZNNL010000017.1:0-8861 GCA_045580245.1 Lachnospiraceae bacterium | reverse complement strand
GCAGTGATTCTGGCAGGCGGCATTTTCATGATTTACGGAAAGATTACCCCCGGTGATTTAGTGGCGTATACTTTGTATGTATCGACCTTGATTGCTACCATCCGCAGAATTATTGAATTTGCGGAGCAGTTTCAGAGAGGTCTTACGGGTATTGAGCGTTTCTTGCAGATTATGGATGCGGATATCGAAATTTTTGATGAGCCCGATGCGGTAGAAATGCCCAAGCCGCAGGGCGATATCGTTTTTGAGGAAGTAAGCTTTGAGTATCCCGATGACCATAACAGAGTATTTAAGAATTTAAATCTCCATGTACATCCAGGTGAAAAGTTGGCGATTGTGGGACCCTCCGGCGGAGGCAAGACTACTTTGTGCAATTTGATTCCCAGATTTTACGATGTAACAGGTGGTAAAATTTCCATAGACGGTACGGATATCCGCCACTTTACCTTAAAGAGCCTGCGTCGCAGTATCGGTATTGTGCAGCAGGATGTGTACCTGTTCTCTGGTACGGTAATGGAGAATATTTTATACGGTGATCCGACCGCTAGCAGAGAGGTAGCCATGGAAGCAGCGAAAAAAGCCGGTGCCCATGAATTTATTATGGAATTAAAAGATGGGTATGATACTTATGTAGGCGAGCGCGGTGTGAAGCTGTCCGGCGGTCAGAAACAGCGTATCAGTATTGCCAGGGTATTTTTGAAGAATCCGCCCATTATGATTTTGGATGAGGCGACTTCAGCCCTTGACAATGAAAGTGAATTTGCGGTAGCGCAGTCCTTAAACAAATTGTCGGAAGGGCGCACTACCATAACCATTGCTCACAGACTTTCCAGTATCAAAAATTCCGACCGTATTTTAGTGCTGACGGATGAAGGGATTGTGGAAGAGGGGAACCATGAGGAATTGATGAAGAAACAGGGACTGTATCATCAGTTCTATACCATGGCGGATAAGATGAAGTAAGGAGACACCAAAATGGCATTTACACATTTGCATGTCCATACAGAGTATTCCCTGTTGGACGGTTCCAATAAAATAAAAGAATATGTAAAGCGCGTAAAAGAGCTGGGTATGGATAGTGCGGCCATTACAGACCACGGTGTTATGTATGGTGTTATTGAGTTTTATCGTGCCGCAAGGGAAGCAGGGATTAAACCGATTATCGGTTGTGAGGTGTATGTGGCACCCAATTCCCGCTTTGACAAAGAACTGACCGGTGGGGAGGACCGTTATTACCATCTGGTGCTTTTGGCGGAAAACAATACCGGTTATGCCAATCTGATGAAGATTGTCAGCAAAGGCTTTACCGAAGGGTATTATTACAAACCCCGTGTGGATATGGAAATTTTGAATCAGTACCATGAGGGAATCATTGCACTTTCTGCCTGCCTTGCGGGAGAAGTGCAAAGATATATTACAAAGGGATTAGTGGACGAAGCAAGAAAGTCTGCCTTAAAATATGAAGCCTGCTTTGGTAAGGGCAATTACTTTTTGGAAATGCAGGATCATGGGATACCGGAACAGCGTATCGTCAATACCGAGTTAATGAAGATGAGCAAGGAATTGGACATTCCTCTTGTAGTGACCAACGACGTACACTATACCTATGCAGATGATGTGGAAGCCCACGATATTCTGCTTTGTTTACAGACCGGTAAAAAACTGGCGGATGAAGACCGTATGCGGTATGAAGGCGGTCAGTATTTTGTCAAGAGTGAAGAAGAGATGAAAGGTCTCTTTCCTTATGCCTGGGAAGCAGTGGAAAATACCCAGCGGATTGCAGACCGTTGTAACGTTGAAATTGAATTCGGCGTAACCAAACTGCCGAAGTACGAAGTGCCGGAAGGGTATGATTCCTGGACTTATTTAAATAAACTTTGTGATGAAGGCCTTGCGTTGCGTTATGGAGACCCTGATGCACCGGCAGGCAGTACCGGACAGACTTTGAGGGAGCGTCTTGACTATGAATTGGATGTTATCCGCAATATGGGATATGTGGATTATTTCCTGATAGTTTGGGACTTTATTAACTATGCCAAAGAAAATGACATTCCTGTCGGTCCAGGGCGTGGTTCTGCGGCAGGCAGTATTGTGGCATACTGTTTAAAGATTACCAATATAGATCCAATCCGATATAATTTACTGTTCGAACGTTTCTTAAACCCGGAACGTGTATCCATGCCCGATATTGACGTGGATTTCTGCTTCGAGCGCAGACAGGAAGTGATTGATTATGTGGGTCGTAAATACGGTGCGGACAAAGTGGTGCAGATTGCAACTTTTGGTACCATGGCGGCCAAGGGAGTTATCCGTGATGTGGGTCGTGTAATGGATTTACCTTACGCTTATGTGGATTCTATTGCAAAAATGGTTCCCAATGAATTGAATATTACATTGGAACGTGCATTGGAATTGAATCCGGAATTCCGTAATTTATACAAAACCGACGAACAGGTGCATTATCTGATAGATATGTGTAAACGTCTGGAAGGTATGCCCAGACATACCGGTATGCATGCAGCAGGTGTGGTAATCTGTCAGAAGTCTGCGGATGAATTTGTACCTTTGTCCCGTGGCTCCGACGGTTCCATTACCACCCAGTTTACGATGACCACGCTGGAGGAACTGGGTCTGCTTAAGATGGACTTTTTGGGTCTGCGTACCCTGACGGTAATTAAAGATGCGGTGGATTTGATAGAAAAAGATACCGGCATTCATATTGATGTAGACAATATTGATTATGATGACAAGGCAGTGCTGGATTCTCTGTGTACAGGTAAAACGGATGGTGTGTTCCAGTTGGAAAGTGCGGGTATGAAGAGCTTTATGAAGGAACTGCGCCCTCAAAATCTGGAAGATGTGATTGCAGGTATTTCCCTGTATCGTCCGGGACCGATGGATTTTATTCCCAAATACATCAAAGGAAAAAATGACAGTGGTGCCATTTCTTATTCCTGTCCCCAGCTGGAGCCTATTTTGGCACCTACCTACGGATGTATTGTATACCAGGAACAGGTTATGCAGATTGTGCGTGACTTAGGCGGTTACACGCTGGGACGAAGCGATTTGGTGCGCCGTGCCATGAGTAAGAAAAAACAGTCCGTAATGGAAAAGGAACGTGCCAACTTTATCTACGGTAATGCAGAAGAAGGCGTTCCGGGATGTGTGGCACAGGGCATTGATGAGAAAGTAGCAGACGGAATCTATGAGAACATGATGGATTTTGCTAAATATGCATTTAACAAATCTCATGCTGCCTGCTATGCGGTAGTTGCATACCAGACCGCTTATTTGAAATACTATTATCCGGTAGAGTTTATGGCGGCGTTACTGACATCGGTGATTGATAACCCCAAGAAGGTATCGGAGTATATATTGGTTTGCCGCAACATGGGCATTCAGATTTTACCGCCGGACATCAATCAGGGAGAAAGCGGTTTCTCCGTATCGGAGGGCTGCATCCGATATTCCTTAACAGCCATAAAGGGTGTGGGCTGGCCTGTCATTGCCGCAGTGGTGGAAGAGAGAAAAGCGCGGGGCGCATTTACCAATCTGAACGATTTTATTACCCGCATGGCGGATAAGGATATGAATAAACGTGCGGTAGAAAACTTTATCAAAGCCGGTGCACTGGATAGTCTGGGCGGTACACGGAAACAGTTTATGAGCGTGTATGTGCAGATTATGGACCATATCCAGAAAGATAAAAAGAACAATATGGCGGGTCAGATGTCCCTCTTTGATATTGTGCAGGAGGAAGAGAAGGACAGCTTTGATGTGAAAATGCCGGATGTGGGAGAGTACTCCAAAGAAATGCGGCTGGCATTTGAAAAGGAAGTGCTGGGCATTTATGTCAGCGGACATCCCCTGCAGGAATATGAAGCCGGCTGGCGTAAGCGGATTACCAGAACTACCGCAGATTTTGCATTGGATGAAGAAACCGGTGAAGTAGCGGTGCCTGACGGCTCCACTGTGATTATCGGGGGTCTGATTTCCGACAAAACCATTAAGTATACCAAGAACGATAAGGTGATGGCTTTTCTTACCATAGAAGATTTGGTAGGAACGGTAGAAGTAGTGGTATTCCCCAGAGATTATGAAAAGAATTCCCACCTGCTTGTGGAGGATGCCAAGGTATTTGTGCAGGGCCGTGCTTCGGTAGAAGAAGACAAAGACGGTAAAGTGATTTGTGAAAAAATCATTCCTTTTGACAAACCTGTGAAAAAGCTTTGGATTAAATTTCCGGACATGGAGGCTTACAAAGCAATGGAGTCAAAAATGTTTGATGCAATTGCAGATTCGGAAGGGGATGACACAGTTGTCATATATATTGAGAACCCCAAAGCCAAGAAAGAACTTCCCCGCAATCACAACGTCCGCACTGATGAAACTTTGTTGGAAAAGCTTTATGACTTGTTTGGCAAAGACAATATCAAAGTCGTGCAGTCGTAGGGAATACGCATAGAGACTTTTGCTGGAGTGCGAAATATCCGGTGATATTTTTGGGGAAAAAGAATTGTGGACAGGTTGCAGATATCTTGTTCGGCAGACCGTTAGAAAACGCCGGCACTTAGGTGGCGTATTTTGACACCTTAGTACCGCTGCGTTTTCTGTCGAGTGCAAACGAGTCTGCCAAACAAGATATCTGCAACCGGCGTATAGGTCTTCTTTTTCCACATTTTGTGAAAAAAATATCATAAAGTGATTGAAAATGCTACAGAAATAGATTAAAATAGAAGAAATTGGTTAGGAGGTAGAACTATGGCAGACCATGTAAAGACAATAGCCGTACTCACAAGTGGTGGTGATGCACCCGGAATGAACGCTGCAATCCGTGCAGTTGTACGTACAGCCATTGCCAGAGGTTTAAAGGTAAAAGGGATTGAAAGAGGCTATGCTGGCCTTTTAAATGAAGAAATTATAGATATGGAAGCTAAAGATGTTTCCGATATTATTCAGCGTGGCGGTACTATTTTAGGTACAGCACGTTGTGAGGAATTCAAAGATCCGGAAGTACAGAAGAGAGGTGCTGAAATCTGCAGAAAGCATGGCATCGAGGGCTTGGTTGTAATTGGCGGTGACGGTTCTTATCGCGGTGCCCAGGCATTGGCAAGAAACGGTATCAATGCAATCGGTATTCCCGGTACCATTGACTTGGATATTTCCTGTACAGAGTATACAATCGGTTTTGATACTGCGGTAAATACTGCAATGGAAGCGATTGATAAGGTAAGAGATACCTCTTCTTCCCACGAACGTTGCAGCATTATCGAAGTTATGGGTCGAAATGCAGGTTATATTGCACTGTGGTGCGGTATTGCAAACGGCGCAGAGGATATTCTGCTTCCTGAAAAATATGATTATGATGAGCAGGCTATTATCAATAATATTATTGAAAAGCGTAAGATGGGTAAAAAACATCATATTATTATCAATGCAGAAGGTATTGGACATTCCAATTCCATGGCTAAGAGAATTGAAGCAGCAACAGGCATTGAAACCCGTGCGACTATTTTAGGTCATATGCAGCGTGGTGGCAGCCCTACATGTAAAGACCGTTACTATGCCTCCATTATGGGTGCATATGCAGTGGATCTGTTATTAGAAGGTAAAACCAAGAGAGTAGTTGGTTATCAGCACGGTGAGTTTGTAGACTTTGATATTGAAGAAGCATTGGCAATGACCAAAAATATTTCTGAATATGCATTTAATGTAAGTCTGCTGTTGTCAACCTAAAGAGTACAGGCTCCTCCGCATAAAGCGGAGGAGTTTTTTTCCTTATGGGAGAAGGATATGTCATAATGAACTGATGGAGGATGCTATGATAGCGAGTACTGCAAATCCGCGAATAAAGCAATTGGTGCTATGGCAGACCAAAGCAAAAGAACGCAGAAAAGACGGCGTATTTGTAGCTGAAGGTTTGAAAATGCTGGAGGAGGCTCCCGAAGAGTGGATTAGGGAAGTTTATCTGACGGAAGAAGTTCTGGAACGTATAAAAGCCGGTAAAACAGAAAGGGAACAGCTGTTATTAAATAAAATCACGCATTTGTCATATGAAACCGTAACATCGGAAGTGATGAAGAAGGCAGCAGATACCCAGACACCGCAGGGGGTGTTGACAGTATTAAAACAACCGTCATATGATTTGGAAGAATTGTTGCAGGCAGAAAAAGGGTTATTTCTTTTATTGGAAGATATTCAGGATCCGGGTAATTTGGGCACGATGTTCAGAACCGGTGAAGGAGCAGGAATAACGGGCGTTATTATGTCGAAAAACACTGTGGATATCTTTAATCCCAAAACCATTCGTTCTACAATGGGGTCTGTGTACCGAGTTCCATTTATATATGTAGAAACCCTTGCAGAAGTTCTGGAGAAAATGAAACAGAAAGGGATTACCACTTATGCGGCACATTTGGCGGGAAATACCTATTATGACAGCTTTTCCTTTGCAGAGGGTACAGCCTTTTTAATAGGAAATGAAGGGAATGGTTTACAGAAAGAAACCGCTGATTTGGCGGACCATTATTTAAAGATACCTATGGAAGGCAAACTGGAGTCATTAAATGCGGCGGTGGCAGCGGCGCTGTTGATGTATGAGACTCACAGGCAGAGAAATTAAAACATAACTTAACAAACAAAAACTATAAAAGTAATCCTTTTTAGGAAAGAAAGGTTTTTTGAAAAACAAGAAAGGAATGGTGAATAAGATGAAAATTGGATTTATCGGTTTGGGGAATATGGCATCTGCTATTATAGGCGGTATGTTGAAACAGAAAATGGTAACCCCTGCAGAAATTTGTGGCGCAGATAAGGTACAGGAGGCGGCTTATAAGTGCCGGGAAACGTTTGATATTGTAACCATGGCAGACAATAAGGAAGTGGCTGCGGCATCCGAAATTCTTTTCCTGGCAGTAAAACCTGTTTTTTTGCCGGAAGTGATTGCGGAAATTAAAGATACTGTAAAAGAGGGTACCGTAATTGTAAGTATTGTTGCAGGTAAAACAATGGATTATATCTATAATCTGTTTGGACGCAAGGTAAAACTGGTACGTTGTATGCCCAATACACCTGCACTGGTGCTTGAGGGATGCACTGCATATACACAGGGTGAATTGGTTTCCGATGCAGAGATTGTATATGTGAAAAAATTGCTGGAAGCGTTTGGAAAAGCCTATGAAGTACCGGAGCATATGATGGATGCGGTAGTGGCTGTCAGCGGCAGCTCTCCGGCGTATGTATTTATGTTTATTGAAGCGATGGCAGATGCAGCGGTTCTGGCAGGCATGCCCAGAAAGCAGGCTTATGAAATGGCTGCACAGGCAGTGCTTGGCAGTGCAAAAATGGTGTTAGAAACCGGCAGACATCCTGCTGAATTAAAAGATATGGTATGTTCACCCGGCGGTACTACCATTGAAGCAGTCAGAGTACTGGAAGAGATGGGATTCCGTGCTTCGGTTATGGATGCAATGGATGCATGCGTGGAAAAATCACGGAATTTGTAGAAAAAATTGAAAACTTGACAAAGCTTTAAACCTCTGTTATTATACTTCCTGCAACAAATTTAACAATTTTGTAATAAATGTAACAAAATCGGTATATTCTAAAAGTAGAGTTACACCGATTATTCCTGTAAGGATTTGCAGGAAACATTTGGAGGTAAAGAAAGATGGCAAGAAGCAGAAGGCTGCTTGTAGCGCTTACCGGTATGTGTATGTCACTGGCGGTAATGTATGGCGCAAGCATTAGCGCAGAAGCGGGCAGCGGAAATAATTACCTGGGTAATTACAGCGGTGGAGCATCGGCAATATTGGATCCCGGTGCAACAAACACCACAGAAGTCGTAAGTGCTACGGCGGAAGAATGGAACTTGGATTTGAGTCAGATTCAGGTGGAAGAAAGATCCAATCTGGTAATGGCGGATGTAAGCAATGCATTGAATGTCCGTCTGGAACCCAATGCAGACTCCGAAAAAGTAGGTAAGCTTTACAAGGACTGCGGCGGAATTGTATTAGAAAGAAGAGACGGCTGGACAAAGATACAGTCCGGCGAATTGATTGGCTGGGCCAGCGATGAGTATCTGATTTTCGGAGAAGATGCAGAAGCACTGGCAGCAAAAGTAGGCAGAACCATTGCTCACGTAAATGATGGGTTGAACGTCCGCAAAGAACCCGGTACGGATGCCGAAGTTTATGGTGTGGTACCGGCAGGAGACCGACTGGAAGTTATTTTTGTGGGAGAAGACGGTTGGGCCTGTGTGGATTATGAAGGCCGTGACGGATATGTATCCATGGATTTCATCACCATTGAGTTTCAGATTGACGAAGGTGAAACCATGGCACAGATTGAAGCGCGGGAGGCTGCGGAATACGAAGCCAGACGTTATGTGGACTATGGCGAATTTACCGTTGATGAAGAAACCCTAATGTTGTTGGCGGCACTGATTCACTGTGAAGCAAGAGGAGAATCCTACGAAGGTCAGGTTGCAGTAGGTGCGGTAGTATTAAACCGTGTCAGAAGCAGCGCGTACCCTGACACTATATCAGGTGTCATTTATGCATCGGGACAGTTTTCTCCTGCCCAGAGCGGTAAATTAGACAGAGTAATTGCATCAGGAAATATCAATGACAGCTGTATTGAAGCTGCAAAGGAAGTATTGTCCGGTTATTCCAATGTAGGTGATATGACGCACTTTAGAAGAAATGACGGTAGAGACGGTCTGGTTATCGGTAACCACGTATTCTACTAATAATGACGAAAAGAAGGGTTGCGGGAACTTTCCCGTGACCCTTTCGTGCATTTATAGATATATTAATAAACTGCAACGTGCGCATAAAAAGATTGATGAGTTTGTGTATATG
>JAZNNL010000016.1:0-29296 GCA_045580245.1 Lachnospiraceae bacterium | reverse complement strand
GTATACATGTTACTTTCCTCTTTCTTTTATAACATAAAACTTTTCTCTTGGAAGATAAGTTCTTTTATTCTTTTGGTAAAATATTTTTAGATATGTTCTTTCTAATTCTATGTAAGGCTGAAATTTGTCTCCTACTCTCAAATTATACATTAGCTAAAAATATATTGAAAATGCTCTACATTCCATATCGGTATCCATTGTAAAACCAAGAGACTTATAAAACTGAATTGTCTTTTCAGTGTTCTCTGTTAGCAAATGTTTTTGATAAACATGTTTATACTCTTGCAATACTTGCTTCAATAATGCAGTACCTATTCCTTGTCTCTGATACTCTGGAAATATTAATATATCTTGTATAAATACAACGGAATGACCATCACCAACAACTCTAATAATTCCCAAGAGTTTTTCGTTTTCATATGCACCAAGTATTCTTAATGAATTTGCATACGCACCTTGTAACATCTCCGGACTATCGGTGTAATTAATCCATCCTACACTCTTATAAAGATTTAATATTTCTTCTTCATTATAGTTTTTATATTCTTTAATTGAAAATTCCATTTCATTTCCTCCGTAATAATATATAAAGTTAAGAATTTCCAAATTTTAAAAGTATAATAAAACCATCTCAACACCTCTTCGTAAACTTCAAAGTTTCCAGTCCCTGCCAATTGGTTTTGTCTTTCTGACGGCGTTCCTTTTTCTCATTTTCTGCCCATAAGCTATATTTTTGGCCCATATGGGTTGAAATTCTGTGCCTTTATTGCAGACGTTTCTACCCATACAGGGCATTTTTGCCTGTTATGGGATGAATAAATCCTTACCGCTTCTACCCATAACACACTATATTTTAGTTCATGGGATGAAAAATCTATCCTCGCACCAAACTTTTTCTACCCATAAGATATAAAAAAACGGCTTTATGGGATGATAAATGCTTTCAAAGTATCAATATTTTCTACCCCTAAAGGCGTTTATGATACCTTTTGGGATGACTTTCGGTACATATCCGCCATAACCCTCACAATTACATCCAGTCCCGGCCCGGTTTCCTATAAAACCACCGTCTCGTATCCATGTTCCGTATAAGGCAAAAACTTCTCAATTACATCCGCAGTCTTTAATTTCAGACTGGAAGTATTGATGCAGGGGTGGCATCCGAAATACTCTTCTGCCAGCACATCCTCATCTATGTATAAAGAAACTTTATTCTCCTTATCATTCATAAGTCCCATCACGCTGACACTGCCCGGGGTAATGTTTAACAATTCTTCCATATATTCTGCCGGTGCAAAGGAAAGTCTGGGACTTCCGATTTGCTTACAAAAGGTTTTGGTATCAAAACGCTTCTCGCCAGGCATCAGAAGCAGATAAAACTTTGTTTTCTGGGAATTGCATAAAAACAAATTTTTACAAATAGAGATTCCAAGCAATCTGTCCACATCCTGACAGGCTTCAATGGTCATCATGGCTTCATGGTCTATTCTCTCATAGGAAATTTCCAATTTATCAAGCACTTCGTAAACCGCCATCTCTTTCGGCAGTCTGCCTTCGGGAGACGGTGCTCCTTTATATAAAGTTGTATCTTTGATTGCTTCGTTCATTACTAATATTTCCTCTTTTCCTACGGTTTGAGTCGGCTATGAATTCCATAGCATCCGTTCAATAACCCATAGTATCCGCAGTGTAACTTTTTACAGTATACCACAAAGTTTGCAATCGGCAAATAGGAATCCTTCTATTCTTTTATTCTTTATTCAAATGTATTATATGCATTTTTATTCACCTTTGCAAGCGTTTTATGCATTTTATTCATATTTAAACGAATTTTATGCATATTTTTTCTGTATTATATGCACATTTTCCTCTTGCAATCAAGTAAAAGTTGTTGTATATTAAGAAAAACGGGCAAAAAAGAAGCAGCCCCTGATTTTACATATTTAGGAGGAATATCATGAAAGAAAAAGTAATACTGGCCTATTCCGGCGGTTTGGATACCACCGCGATTATCCCGTGGTTAAAGGAAAATTTTGACTATGAAGTTGTATGTGTCTGCATCGACTGTGGTCAGGAAGAAGAACTGGACGGTCTGGACGAAAGAGCAAAATTCTGTGGTGCGGAAAAGCTCTACATCTTAGATGTAACCGATGAATTCTGTGACGAATACATTGCTCCCTGCGTACAGGCAAACGCCATTTATGAAAACAAATACCTGTTAGGTACTTCTATGGCAAGACCTCTTATCGCAAAGAAGCTTGTTGAAATCGCACGTAAAGAAGGCGCTGTTGCTATCTGCCACGGTGCAACCGGTAAAGGTAATGACCAGATCCGTTTTGAACTGGGTATCAAAGCTTTAGCTCCCGATATCAAGATTATTGCAGCTTGGAGAAATGACAAGTGGACCATGGATTCCCGTGAATCCGAAATCGAATACTGCAAGGCACATGGTATTGACCTGCCTTTCTCTGCAGACTCTTCTTACAGCCGTGACCGTAACATCTGGCACATCAGCCATGAAGGGCTGGAACTGGAAGACCCTGCAAACGAACCCAATTACGAACATCTTTTAGTATTAGGAACCACTCCCGAAAAGGCTCCCGAAGAAGGCGAATATGTAACCATGACCTTCGAAAAGGGTATCCCCGTTTCCGTAAACGGCAAAAAGATGAAATACTCCGATATCGTTCGTGAACTGAACAAACTGGGCGGCAAGCACGGCGTTGGTATCGTAGATATCGTTGAAAACCGTGTTGTTGGTATGAAGTCCCGTGGTGTATATGAAACTCCCGGCGGTACTATCTTAATGGAAGCACATCAGCAGTTAGAGGAACTTATCCTTGACCGTGACACCTATACTTTAAAGAAAGAAATGGGTAACAAGTTTGCTGACGTTGTATACGAAGGAAAGTGGTTTACTCCTAAGCGTGAAGCTATCCAGGCATTCATCGAGAAAACCCAGGAATATGTAACCGGCGAAGTAAAATTCAAGCTCTACAAGGGTAATATCATTAAAGCCGGTACTACTTCTCCTTACTCCTTATACAACGAATCCATTGCATCCTTCACTACCGGTGATTTATACGACCACCACGATGCAGAAGGCTTCATCAATCTGTTTGGTCTTTCCTGCAAGGTTCGTGCAATGAAGATGCAGGAAGCAGAAAAGAACAACTAAGAAAGAACTAAGATAAAGAAAACAAAGAGAGTGTTTTATGAAAGTTATATTATTTATCGTGGCATATTTAGTGCTGGTCAATCTGACAGGATTTTGTATGATGGGAATCGATAAACGTAAAGCAATTAAGGGTGCCTTCCGGATTCCGGAAGCCACCCTCTTTATCGTTGCACTCATCGGCGGCAGCATCGGCTCCATTGCCGGTATGTACACCTTCCGCCACAAAACCAGACATGCGTCCTTTGTCTACGGCATGCCCGCCATTTTGATAGTACAAATAATATTAGTAGTATTACTCTTAAACTCCCCGATAAAAATCTTAATGATGTAAAGGAACATGTTATGCATATCGCCATCTGTGATGATAACATTGCTGACAGAAAGCAATTGGAAAGACTATTAAAAAGAGAATCTGATAAAAGAAGCTCTACCACAGGTATCCTGTATGTGGATTCCTATGGTCATCCGGACAATCTATTAAAAAATCCACTGCAATATGATGTCTTTTTCTTAGACATTTGTCATACTGCAGGTTATACCGCAGCAGATATCGTAAATGCATTAACCGAAGCAGGCAGCACTGCACCGGTGGTACTTTGTTGTTCCAAAACCAATTACCGTACCAATTCCTATCCGGCAAAAGTATTCTTTTTGGATAAACCCATTTTAACAGCCGCTTTATCAGATATTTTAGATGAAGCGCAAAAAATGAAAGATTCCTCCGTGCCACTGATTGAATTGCGGCAGGACAGAGGAACCTGTTATGTGGCCGAAGCCGATATTTTATATGCTGTTGAGGGCAAAAACCGCCATACTACCGTAACGCTGACCGACGGCAGACAAATCGAAATCAATTCTACAGCTCCCAATTTTTTTGCGCAGCTTGAACACTATGATGTCTTTTTATTACCTCTGCGCTACACAATGATTAACTGCAGATATATTAAATCCATTCGGTTTTGCACCATTACCATGTGTGACGGTGCCAGTGTAAATGCCTTTGGTTCTGCCTTAGCCTACGCCAAAGATATTTTCCGGCAATTACACTCTTAATCCTGTACACTACACTGCCACAATAATACCGCCGTCATTGGCATACATACTGCTGTTACCGGCTGTATCCAGTATCATTATTTCAATACCGGCAAGCTTTTCTGCCAAGAGCTTTTTCATCTTTTCTGCTCTTTCCATTGCATTGCAGTGGGTAATCACAATCTTTTTCAAATGACTGTCTTTTAGCTCCGTAACAATCAATTCTGCCATCTTAGCCATGGCTTTTTTCATACCGATACCCTGACTTCTTTGCAGGATTTCTCCCTTATCTGCTCCCATTACAGGCTTAATATTCAATGTAGATGCCACAAAAGCCTTGACCTTGGAAAGTCTGCCGTTTTTACGCAATGTCTCCAGATTATCCAGTATAAAATACGTATTCATGTTATCCCTGAAAGCAGTAATTTGTTCTACCACTTCTTCAAAGGAAAGTCCCGCTTCGCACAGTTCCATAAGCTTTAATGCAATTTGTGTTTCTCCGCAGCTGGCAGATTCCGAATCCACTACATGAATCTTTTTTGCGCCATACGTTTCTTCATATAGCTGTTTCCCCACCATGGCACTATTATAACTGCCACTGAGCTTAGATGATAAGGTTACCGCAAAAACCACCTCTGCATCTGTATGATATGCCTCCATAAATCTCTCAGGGGACGGGCAGGAAGATTTTGGACATTTCGGGCAAGCAGCTACTTTCTCTAAAAATTCTGCCTGGTTAAAATTCTCGTCATCCCAAATATGATACTCCCCTACTTCCAACCCCAACGGCACTCTTTCAAATCTGCCATCATTTAGATATTCAGGGGGTAACTCACAGCAACTATCCACAACTATTTTATAATCCATACGCTCTCCAATTGTACTATCCGCTTATCTCTTTTCAGTTTTATCTTTTCTATTGGGTTTCATACTTATTGACACTATATTTTTCACTGGGTATACTATAAATAGTTTTATCCAAAACCAAACGGAGGATTCTATGTTAGCATTACAAGTTACGTCCATAAAACCTTTTATGAGTGCCCTGCTGTCAGGGGACCTTTTTGATATTTTTTTACTTGAAAAGGCATCTCTTTCCACTGCAGCCACCTATACCATAGATGGTCGTGTGAATAAGGACTTTTTCCCTGCGGAAGAAAGAGAAGATGCTTCCCTTCACCCATATGAATTTACGCCCTGGGGCGAATTAAAAGGTCTTTGCTTTCAGTTAATTAAAGGCAAACGCACTCCGCTTCATTTTCAATTTGTATTTCATCTGATGCCTGCGCATATTGCCTCTATATTGGAAAAAGGAGACGCCGCACACCTTAAAGATTTGATCAAAGCTTTTGTGTTAACTGTCCGCTATGACGGAGAGAAAATCATTTTATGTACCGGAACCTCTTTTACTACCTTTGTAGCAGACAAAGAGCCGGAACGCTTGTGGGATGCGGCATTAAAAAAATATTTACAGAAAAAAGAAATAGCCTGTGACGAATTATAGTCACGGGCTATTATCTATTTAAGATTCCGGTGTGGCAGACTCTGCCTCAGGAACTGTATTCTCGGGTGTAGAAGACTCTACCTCAGGAACCGTATTCTCCGGCGCAGGGGATACTTCCTCGGGCGTTGTATTCTCCGGTGCAGGTGACACTTCCTCGGACGTTGTATTCTCCGGTGCAGGTGGCGTCACCTCAGGCGCAGGGGTTTCCGTTACTTCCTCCTTGGGTGCCGGGGGCTTAGGTGCTATCCATTCAGGGTCAATCTGAGAATGATATTCTTCCGGAAGTGCCTCTTCCACATACTTATAAAAATCATTATTCAGAATACCTGCAGCATAATTATAAAGACCTTTTACCTGCTTTTTCACTGCCTCATAATATGCTTCGTCTCCTTCGGTGCCGTCAAGCCATGTAATTTCCTTCCCCTTCTTATAATAGCTTACCCTGTCGGTAATAAAGCTTCTGTCAGAGAAAATGGCAAGCGGTGTACTGTCGGATAAGATATCCCTTCCCACATATAATCTGGAATCATATTCAAAGCCAAACAGATTAAGTAAGGTGGGTAAGATATCCAGCGCACTGGCTGTTTTTTCTACCGTTACCGTTTCCATCTCACTATTCCATAAAACCAAATTGTTACGGAAAATATCCAGACTGCCATCCAGCGGTTTTCCTGCCAGTTCTTCCAGATTGGCCACTTCCATACCATAGGGGTAATGGTCAGCGGAAAGACAAATAACCGTAGTTTCTAATTTTCCCGCAGCATCCAACTGCTCAATCAGATATTCCAAAGCCAAATCCAGCTCTATATTGCAGGCTATATACGCTCTTCCTTCATCAGAATAAGGTAGATTTGCCACCTCTTCTTTGTGCAGGGAACTCATCTTATTTCCGGAAAAATTATAATTCATATGCCCGGAAATCGTCATATAGTATACATGAAAACGGTCCTCGTTAATGTACATCGGGATAGTTGCTTCCATCATATCCAAATCGGATGCAGGCCAGTATTTTGCATTCTCCATTTCAAACACCTGACCACCCCAGGTCGCATTATCCAAATCTCCCAATTTGGCTGCCATAAAATTGTATCCCAGATTCGGATGAGAGAAATTTCTCTCATAATAGGATAAGGAATTATTGTGGAATGCGTAGCTGTCCACTCCTTCCAATGCAAAAAATGCAGGCAAAGTAAACGGCATGGATATATGCTGGCTTCTTCTCATGGAAAACTGCTGGTCAGGAATCAATCCCGTACAGTTTACATACTCACCGTCACTGGTAGACGTCTGCCACAGCGGTACATAGAAGTTTTCAAACACAAATCCGGAATTAACCAATTTGTACAAGGTAGGTGTCAGTTCCTCATCCACCGCATAAGGCGAAAACCCTTCCGCTGTCAGGTAAATCAGATTGTATCCTTCAAACATACCCGTATATTCATTGCGGTTGGTGGGAGGAATACTCTGCATATATTCCGCCAATTCTACTATCTCGTCAGAATCTGCATTTGCTATCAGGCTTTCAAAATCTATAGGCAATACGTTTGGTGAAGTGTCCAAAACCGGTTCCTCTTCCACCAATGCATCCCCGTCGGATACATCGCCACCGGATACATCCCCTTCCAAAGAAACATCGGGCGTTACCGTAGGTACAGGTGTAGGAGCCACATCCGTCCAGGCATCCAACGACTCATCTCTCTCCGGGAAAATGTCTCCCAACAAGTCCCTGGTCATCGCAGGCACAACACCATAGTCACAAATAACCCCCTCCGGGTCATAAAAGCTACCGTATTGTTCATAATATTCTGCTTCACTGTAATAACCGATTACCAAAGTCAAAATGAAGAGGACAATACTGCCGCCTAACGTGGACAAAGCAATGATACGGTCTTTTTTGGTATGGCTCTTACATGTTAATTTCTTAAACTTCAAAAGCAGCCCTGCAACTCCAAACGGAACTGCCAAAAGAAGTAACCAGCCAAATACGTGCAAAATGCCCTGCAAAGCCTCACGCCAATAATTGGTTACCGCGTCTTTTGCGCCATTGGTTACTGCTGCCAGCAACAACGGCTGCTTAAATATACCAAAATACACCATCTGGACTGCAAACAGCAAATAAAATACCGTCAAAATCACCCACATGATATTCCGATTGGCCTTTTTACGGACAAATCCGCAAAGCAAAGTTGCCAGGGAGGCTAACAATATCCATAAAAAAATACCCACCAATGGATTACCGCCTACAAAACCAAAACTTCCAAAATGGTAAATAAGCTCCATATAAATAAGTGTTCCGACGAAAAAACCAAATACTTGTAACATTACTTTTACTCCCATTTTACTATTAAAAATCTATCTCGACTTATCATACCACATTTCGACAAAAAATGGGAATTATTACATGATTTTAAAATAAGCTTAATATTTTATTCATAAAACCGGTATCATATCCTTATTTTTTCATCTTCGGCTTAAAAATAACCGCCGCCAAAAGTCCGAATATTAATGCTGCACTGCTGCCTACCGCACCGGCCTTAAAGCCCCCCTGGAACAATCCGATAAAGCCGTTTTCCTGCACACTTTCCTTCACCCCCGTCATCAGGATATTTCCAAATCCCAATAAGGGTACCGAGGCGCCTGCCCCTGCAAATTCCATAAACGGTTCATACCAGCCGAATACACTGATTACGGCACCGGTACAAACCAACAGAACCATAATTCTGCCGGGTAACATTTTTGTTTTCTCCATTAAAATTTGCGCCAATACGCAAATCAATCCTCCTACCCAGAATGCATTAAAATAATCCATGACTTTTCTCCTTTCCGGAATTTTAAAATCATGGATTATTATGTAGACTTTTCTATTTTTTATTCTTTTTTTCTAAAGGAAGCTGCACTAAGATCACCGCTGCAAACACAATTACACAACCTGTGACTTGCGTAACGGTCAATGTCTGGTCCGTCTGCAAAAAACCGATTCTGTAAGCAAAATATCCAGCCAATGCAGCGATTACCGATTCCAGACTCATAATCAGCGCCGCAATAGTAGGATTCAAGCCTTTTTGTCCGATAATCTGTAAGGTATACGCCACCCCACAGGATAAGATACCGGAATATAAAATCGGCAATGCTCCCTCTTTTACCTGCGCCCATGTCGGATGCTCAAAAAGAATTGCTCCTACGGTACAAAACATGCCACAAATAAACAATTGCATACAAGAGAGAATTACCCCCTCTGTTTTCGGTGAAAAATAATCAATCACAAGAATATGAACCGCAAATACAATGGCGCAAAGAAATACCAAGGTATCTCCCGGTGTCAAAGCAAATTTTTCCGTCATACAAAGCAGATACATTCCCACTGCTGCCATGGCAGTGGCAAACCATACGATTTTAGGTACTTTCCTTTTTATAAAAATCCCCAGTACCGGTACAAAAATAATATACAATGTGGTGATAAAGCCTGCTTTTCCAACTGTCGTATAAGCGACACCATATTGTTGTAACGTACTGGCAGCTGTATAAGCAAGTCCGCATAAGAGTCCGCCCACAAGCGTCAGCTTAACAGGTAATCCTGCCGGTGTGCCCTGACAAGCTTTTTCTTCTCCGGATTCTGTCCCCGCATTACGCTTTCTTCTCACTTGCAACCGATAGTAAGCCACCGGGAACACCACTGCTGCCCCCAGTAAAGAGCGGATACCGTTAAAAGTTAACGGTCCCACACTTTCCATGCCTTTACTCTGGGATACAAAAGAAAGCCCCCAGATACAGGCAGTCAAAAACAACAACAGGGAATTTCTCAAAGATTTTCTATTCATGAATCACTCACTTCCCCGCACTTCTGTTTTACCTGCGCCTCCAAAAGACCCTGCACTTTTATGCAAACCTCTTCTACCACTTCGCGTAATAGTTTGCCTTCGCAGTTTACCGTCACATCCGCATACTGTTCGTATAAAGGAGTTCTCTCTGCATACAGTTCCTTCAAGGTCTGTCCGGGCAATATGGTAACGCCCCTGGCATTTAAATCTCCTAACCGTTCCGTTAAAGAATCATATCCCAATTCCAAATAAACTACGACGCCGTTTTTTCGCAGATGCTCCATCGCTTCTTTGCCGTAACAGGCACTTCCGCCGGTTGCAATTACGGTATTACTTAATTCCAAAGATGCGTTAATATCATTTTCAAGAGCCCAGAATCCTTCCACACCCCGCTCTGTAATCAACTCGTGTAAAAGTTTGCCGAAAGTTTCCTGTATGACCAAATCCGAGTCGGCAAAACGGTACCCCAGCTTCTTTGCCACCACTACACCTACGGTACTCTTTCCAGAACCGGGCATGCCTATTAACACAATATTGCTTTTCTTATTCATTTTATACATCAAATAATGACTCTCTTAAGTAAGCTACTACCTCTACTTCACAGAGCACATTCTTGGGCAGTTCTTTTACCGCTACACAGCTTCTTGCAGGCTTGCCGGTAAAATACTTTGCATAAACGGTGTTGAACGGTACAAAATCATTCATATCCGCCAAAAAGCATGTGGTTTTTACCACCTGGGTATAATCACTGTTTGCTGCTTTTAACAGTTCCCCGATATTTTTCATTACCAGTTCTGCCTGCTCCTTAATATCTGCACCTTCCACTTCTCCGGTTGCAGGATTAATAGGAATCTGGCCGGATGCAAATAAAAAATCTCCTGCTATGATTGCCTGGGAATAAGGTCCGATTGCTGCAGGTGCCTTATCTGTTACGATTGTTTCCATCATGTTTTTATCCTCCTTATTTTCACGACTGTTTATTCACTATGATTGCTATCAGTCTTTCGGTGCGGGTGCATCAAATTCAGCTGTTACATAAAAACCTCTTTCATTTTCAATAATATCCGTAACAACGCCTTCTCTTGCAAGCATACGGTTACGAAACGGTACATTTCCGGACATGGCCAGGGACGGGTCTATGGTGTAATAATAGTTACTGGGCAACACACCCTCGGTAACCGTAATC
This sequence comes from Lachnospiraceae bacterium, assembly GCA_045580245.1. Classification (GTDB taxonomy): domain Bacteria; phylum Bacillota; class Clostridia; order Lachnospirales; family Lachnospiraceae; genus Acetatifactor. Next base: position 18,578 of record JAZNNL010000016.1, on the reverse strand, counting down.
TTATCTCCCACATTAAGAAGCCCCTGCCTCTCCATCTTAAATTCCATCTTCCGCATACGCACACCTCACATCTTTTCGCTTTATTGTACTAAAATCCTTTGCCGATTGCAAGACCATAACGCATTCAATCCAACACAAGGTTAAAATAGCCGTTTTGGCATATCTCCTCAGGCAGACCGGTTGCCATGGTAGGATAAGAACGTTGTAACCATGCCTCCCTTTTTCCTCTTCCTGCCACAAAAACTTCCGTTGCCTCTTTTGCTTCCTCTTCATCAAAAACCGTGATTTCCTGAATAAAAAGCTTGTCCGTCTCCCGATACAACACACCAAATTCCCGCTCTTGCCACAAACAGGTACCCAGCTGATACCCGCTTTGCAGATACCCCTCCAGGGCATACCGTAACATTCTGTCTGATACTTCTACACAGTTTTTCCCCAAAAAAGCCTGTTTTCTAAGCATTATGTACCGTGAAACCGTACAGGTTTCTATTCGGAGAGTATCCGCAGGTTTTCCCTGTATCAATACTCTTTGTTCTTTAAAGCAATGCCGGAACCCTCTTTTATGATAAAAAGCCTGTAAGGATATGTCTGCCGGCACTAAAATCCCACACTTATTTTGGCTTTCCAGCCAGAGGGTAACTTTCTTAAGCAACAACGTACACAGCCCCTTTTTCCTATAAGCCTTGTTGGTTGCTACTGCATACAAATACATGGCTTCCTTTCCCCCTACATTTATGGGTAACAAACAAAGCTGTGCTGCCACAACGCCCTCTTTCCTTACAACACACACTTGTACTTCTTCTTTCATAGCTGTAAAAAAAGCTGCAATTTCTTCTTTGGTATCTCCAAAGCTGTCTTCCCAATTGTTATAAATATCCGGCATATCTGTTTCGTTTGCAAACAGTTCCATCTATTTCACTTCCCTTGCAACAAATTTTTTAAGCAGTATGGGATAGTAGGATTCTTTAGCCTTACGCAGTCCTTCCACACCATCATCCTCTTCCCTGTTTACATAGGTATATTCCGTCGCCACACTTTTTAAATACTCCCTATTAATCATGGGGTAAGCCCCTTGCACCTCTGCAAATGCTTTCTCTATATGCACCGCATAAGTATCCTGGTTTAAGGGTTCTCCTATGGTAAACGCCACAACTACACCTCCCTGAAACAGGACACCGCCCGTAAACCCCAGCTTTTCAAAATATTCCAGCGCATTCTCTACCACGCCTCTGTCCATCAACGCAGCCGTATTTCCGCCTGCCAGATGTTCCCCATACCATATTTCACACATTCTGCGGCATGCTTCCATATTGTCCGCACCAAGGGGAGCAAAAGACCACTCCGGTCCCTTTTCAAACCGGGCTATATGGTTCCGTTTCTTATGAAATTTTTTACCGGAAAGCATGGTCAAATCCTCTACCTTGTACAAATAATCCCATTCCTCCCGTACACTTTCAATTTGAAAACGATTGGGAAATAACTGTTCCAAAAGCACTGCCTCTTTTTCCCCGAAACCACGAAGCACAAAATCCACTCCCAATGCCTTTGCATCCTGACTCAGAGCCTCAATGACTGCCTCAAGATTACCGGCACCTGCCGGAAACAAATACTTATATTCCCCCGTCCCGGGATTTCTGCTTCTGACACAAAGCATTCCCTGCTCCTTTGCCACCTGTTGCCTGTATAAATCTTTCCATATATATAAATTGCCAAAGGTATAATCGTTTCCCTGAAATCCTGATTCCGCCAAAAGCGGCTCCACCCAATGCCTGTCTTCAATTTCAATGCTTTTAAAATTCATCGCCCGTATATTCCGCTCCCACTATACAGTATTTTGTATCCTTTACCATTTCTATGCTACACCGTCCGGTACGCTTATCAGTATACCAAACTTTCCAATACAAGTCCATGTGCAATACCGGGAACCGTCTGCCCTTCATTAAAACTGGTTTTACTTAACAGCGCACCCGTAGGCACAAATAATACCTTATTCCATTTTTTCTCTGACAGCTGCTTTAATATATAGGCCGACAAAGTCACCGCACAACAACCGCAGCCCGAACCACCGGCATGGGTATCCTGCTTTTGTGCATCATAGATTTCCATGCCACAGTCCATATGCCTGTCTGCAATATCAAATCCCTTGTCCCTAAGCAAGTCCAATAACACCCGTTGTCCTACCTGTCCCAAATCACCGGTAATTATTTTATCATATTCCTCCGGTTGACTTTTATAGTCAATCATATGTGCCGCAATGGTGGCAGCAGCCGCAGGCGCCATACATGCACCCATATTCAAAGAGTCCTTTAGACCGAAGTCCACAATTTTTCCTACTGTCATTCCCGTAATCTTCGCCTTACAGTTTTCCCCTTTCGTATTCCCCAATACAAATGCACCACTGCCTGTCACTGTCCAAGTAGAGGACAAAGGTCTCTGGTTTCCGTAACTTAACGGATAACGGAATTCTTTTTCCGCACTGGCAAAATGACTGGATGTCACACATACCACATTATCTGCAAAACCGCCGGCAATACTCATAGCCCCCAAAGCCAATGATTCACCACAGGTAGAACAGGCTCCATATACACCCAGTAGTGGTATGCCGTAATTCATTATACCAAATGATGTGGCTATGGATTGACCAAGTAAGTCACCGGCAAAAATATATCTCATATCCTCCGGTTTCTTTCCTGCTTTTCCCAAAGCCAGATAAACCGCATCTTTTTGCAAACTGCTTTCGGCTTCTTCCCATGTTTTGGCACCAAACATGTCATCTGCGCCTACCATATCAAACAATTGTCCCAAAGGACCTTCTCCTTCTTTTTTTCCTACTACAGAAGCATTTCCGTTAATGTAAATTTCCCTCGGCAGTCTGATACTCTGTGCACCTACCATATATAACTGATTGTCCATCCTGACACATTCCTTTCTCCATATCCTTTTCATGTATTATGTAGTATGGGGAAGAATAAAAAAAATATGCACAGTTTCCATACACTGTGCATATCCCTTTATACCACTGCTTCTTTATTCTATTCAAATCTGCCTTCCGCAACCATCCGCACCAGTTCGTCCAGTTCCTTCTCACTGCTTACCTGTCCGCTTTTTGCGCGCAATACTTCTCTCTCCTCATCCGTCATACTGCTGATGTACTCCCTTGCGCTTTCGTTCATTCCAAATGCCACCGGTAAATTCCAAAACATTTCATCTCCAAATGGCACACCGCCCATATTAAATCCTTCCATGTCATACTTCCTTTCTGCTTTTAGACTTTTCTTTCACAGCTAAACAAAGTATGAACGCTTCCTTATGGCTTTATACATTCTTTCTCAAACCTTTTGGATAATGGTTTTTCATCATATTACCGGCAATCTTTCCCCAGCCCAGGGAATATCCGTCCACGCAGACAATACACCATCCGGCAGGTGCTTCTTTTGAAACAATCCGTATCTCCTGTGTCAAAAAGGTCTGTCCGTTTACATATTTCTTTGCATTCTCTACTGACAATTCCGCAAACTGTATCACGTCTTCTTTTTTTAGTGCCAATGCCAATGCATGGGACGGTTCAAAACGATTCTTTTTCATCGTTCCCAGATGCAAACCCGGACGCACTACTTTCAATCCTTTTAACGAAGGCATATCTGCAGGTCCCAGATATAATTGTTCCCCAAACAATAAATAAACACCTTCCAAAATATCTTGTGCCAGATATTTTTTCTTAAATGTTAAATAATCCGTGTAATCTTTTTCTTTTATGCCTTTTTCCAATCCGTTCACACAGTTTCGTTTATATAGGGTATCTTCTGTTCCTTTTTTCTGTAAAACCGCAAGATAATGGCCTTCCCCCTGTATCTTATGGGGCATAAGGCGCATGGTATCTTCTATCCCGGATACCGCATCTTCTATCCATGCAGCCTGCCCCGCCATAAACCCTTTAGGCTTTTCTGTCTTTACTATGGAAAAATCCGTATGCTCCCGTAAAAAACGGCTAATGGTTCCCTCGTTTTCTACAGGTGCAAACGTACAGGTAGAATACACCAGTCTGCCACCGGGACGTAACATTTTTGCAGCAGCAAGCAATACTTCATCCTGCCTTTTTGCACAAAGAATAACATTTTCCGGGCTCCACTCCACAGAAGCCTCTTCATTTTTACGGAACATTCCTTCACCGGAACAGGGAGCATCCACCAGTATTTTATCAAAATATCCCGGAAATATATTTGCCAGATTCTGCGGTGTTTCATTGGTTACAATTGCATTCCGGATTCCCATACGTTCCACATTTTCCGACAAAATTTTCGCCCTTTGCGGATGTATTTCATTACAAATAAGCAATCCTTCCCCCTGCATAGCTGCCGCAATTTGTGTAGATTTCCCACCCGGTGCCGCACATAAGTCCAATATCCTTTCTCCCGGTTTTACCTCCAAAAACGTAACCGGGGCCATTGCAGAGGGTTCCTGTATATAATATACCCCTGCATCATGAAAGGGATGCCTGCCCGGTTTTTCCTCTTCATCATAATAAAAACCACAGTTTGTCCACGGTATTTCCCGAAGGGAAAATACATTTTTCTCCAAAAAATGGGCCACATCCGTCTTTAATGTATTGACACGAAGTCCTTTAAAGGAACCTCCTTCGATACTTTCTAAAAACAAGGGATATTCATCCTGCAACAATTCTTTCATCCTATCCAAAAACGCTTCCGGCAACATCATTGCCCCACTGTCCATAATAGCCATTGTATTATTATCCCTTCCTGCCATTTTTTCAAAATAGATGCACTTTCTTTTGCATTATTTTAAATCAGGAATTTCTGCAAGTCAATACAGGTACTCTTTTGCCCTGCATTCCCTTCCCTTTTACCACAAATATGTCAGAAAAAACTACATTTTCCAACATCTTACATTGCGCTTTTTCTTCTTTTTTAGTACAATGAAGCCAGAGATATAAAACACCCGTTATTATTAAGGAGTTTCTATGAAAAAAACAGCACACTTGCTGACAACTATATCATTAACCATTATTTTAATCTGTACCATGTTTTTCTCTCCATTTACTGCAAATACGGCATTTGCACTAAGTGACGAGGAAGTCGCATGGGTAGAAAAAGCGCGTCTGGAATTATCTGAATTACTTTCTGACACAACTGTCATGGCATTAGTTTATTTAAGCGACAGCATGCCACTCTATAATACGCCTTCCTACGACAGTACCTATACCATTTCTGTGCCCAGTGGTCAGCAGGTACAGATACAGGACGCCTTCTTAGACGACAACTATGAAGCCTGGTCCTACGTGACCCTCTACTACGAAGGTTCCCAATATGCAGGTTATATTCCCCGCCGTTTTCTGGCTTGTTCTGACGAACGTTTCCTGGAATGGGAAAGCTACTGGAATATGAATCCTTCCCTTTTTGCTTTCTTTGCAGCTGATAGTGATGCTAATTATGATGATATTGCTGCTTTTCCCGAAAGTTACCGTGAAGCACTGGTTGCCCTAAAAGAGGCCCACCCCAACTGGACATTTGTAAAGATGGATACCGGTCTTGACTGGAATACAGTTATCAAATATGAAATGGAACCCGGACGCAGTCTGATTCCTTCTGATTTTCCGGCATATATGCAAGACGGTATCTATAGCAAAAGCTGGTCCCTGGCCTCCAAAGAAACTTTGGAATACTATATGGACCCCAGAAACTGGCTGACTGAAAACCATATTTTCATGTTTGAACTATTGACCTACAATCCTTCTTATCACACTCAGGCTGCGGTACAGACTTTTTTAAAAAACACCTTTATGTCCGGTATCGTCCCCAAAGATACGGTTACATACAGTGAGTTGTTCTATAATACCGGCTCTTCATTAAATGTCAGCCCCTTTCATCTGGCATGCCGCGTATACCAGGAACAGGGCCGCGGTACCTCCTCATTGATTTCCGGAACCTATGCCGGTTATGAAGGCTACTACAACTACTTTAATGTAGGTGCCTCCGGTTCCACTGACAAAGCTGTTATCGAAAGCGGTCTGTCATATGCCAAAGAAAAAGGCTGGACGACTCCCACCCTGGCGATTCAAGGCGGTGCTAAGACCATTTCCGCCAATTATATTTTAAAAGGACAGGACACCTTATATTTACAAAAGTTTGATGTGGACTCCAGTTATAACGGGCTTTACTGGCATCAGTATATGCAAAACATCTGTGCACCCTCCAGCGAGGGACAGAACATCCGCAAGTCTTATGCTGAAGCCGGTTCTTTGGACAATACCTTCGTTTTCAAGATTCCGGTATTCAACAATATGCCGGCAGAGTCCTGCGCAAAACCCACACCTTCCATGGACATCACTCTGGATGCTCCCGCCGGCTACAACGACCCTCATATTTATCTGGACGGCGTAGCTTACGATGCCCGCATTGTAAACGACAAATATGTCGTAACAGCTCCGGATGGAAACTGTAAAACCGCTATTATGTACGAATACAACGAAAATGACGTTCCTGTCGGAATGTATGTATGGGAATTGTCCTATAACGGTATTTATACTGCCACTGCCGTTCCTGCACTGGAAGACCTTTTAAGCTATCACGGGTTTTCCATCCGTATAACAGGTAATGCCGGCATCCGTTTTAAAACCGGTATTTCTGCCACCGTAAGAGAGGCCCTCCTAGCAGACGGACTGTCAGGCTATACCCTGAAAGAATACGGCACCATGGTAATGACAGAAGCAAATGCGGCACTATACCCTTTTATTAAAGGCGGTACGAAAGTAGGCAGCGGACGTTCATACGGACAAAATGCAGATGGAACTGTTTTAGACGCTATCTTTGAAACCGTAAGCGGCAGACACCGTTATACATCTGTTTTGGTAGATTTGGCACCGGAATACTACAAAACCAATTTTGTATTCCGTGGCTACATCATATTAGAAAAAAAAGGAGCGGAATATATTTTCTATGGCCCTCCCGTAAGCAAAAATATTTATGAACTGGCGGAATATCTGATTCAAATCGGATATTACCCCGAAGGCAGTGAAGCCGACATTTTCTTACGTAACCTAATGAATGCTGCAAACGAATTGGAGTAACTATGAGAAAAATATTTGACAGAAAATGGAAAACTACACAATGTTTGTCTTTAGTTGTCATGGCCGGCATCCTTTCTGCATGTGGTATTGATCAGCTGACGGTAGAAAGCAGTGGCAGTACAGACAATACCTTAAATGCAAATACCGTTACCGGCACCGGCACTTTGGACATCCAACTGGCTCTCCCCGCAATGACTGACATCGAACAGTCCATTCTTATTTATGAAGAAAAATATGCAGCCGGCGAAGCCACCGCTGACGACTTACGGACCCTTGCAGACCTTTACGGGCAGGCAGGCATGCCTTTAGACCAGCGCAATATTCTGGAACAGAATTACCGGTTACACGGGGACGAAGCTTCTCTTTCTCTCCTGTCGGATGTTACTGTAAATATAGGGGAAGAAAGTCAGGTGATACAGGACGCTGCAAATACACTTTTCACCAATCTTTCCACAAAAGAATATCTGGATGAAGCTATTGCCACCCTAAACAGCGACGACTGGTTTTATACCATGATGCCCAAGTTAAGCAGTGGCTTACGCCGCTATTATATAAAGGGAGAAAACGGAACTCTTTTATGTATTGAAACCGGATATACGGAAGATGGTACCCGCTTTAGTGCCATCTGGTTAACAGACGCAGACGGTGCTCTGCTTCATATCATGCAAACAAAAGATTCCGTATACCTGTTACGCACATTTCTCTCTGATGGCGTTTATCAGGGAAATTTTGAATCCTGGCTATGTGAAGCGTCTACCGGCAGCATCTATAATGAACAAGGCTACTATGAAAACGGCATTTGCACAGGCGGGTATCTTTGCAATACCTATTTTGGCACAGGTTCTACGGATTTACTTGCTCTTTGGTCAAACAAAGAAGATTTTGAGTACGTTTCTTTTTACGGTGAATTTGACAAGGAAGGAAAAACGACTCTTTCCCAGCCTGCTTTATCTGAAACCAATGAAGTTGTATATGCTTATGACGCATCCGGCGAATACTATCTGAGTTTAAAAATACCGGAAAGCCAAAGCCCGGCAGATGCAAAATTTGATTTAAGCCTGTGGGGACTCAAAGCTTACCCTGCATTTACTACCTATGAGGTACAGACAGAAAATGCTTTAAGCCAGACTGCCTCTGCATTGGAAATCCGTATTTATGACTCCAACATACAGTGGTTTGACGGAACCAGCTGGCATACAATCGGACCTGTTTCTGACTATGCCGCTTCCGATCCCTTTGGTGGTTCTTATGTCAACACAATCCCTGTCCAAACGCAGGCACCTTCACAAGATGTACCTGTGGAAACACCGTCTACAGACAGAGGCTATGGCATAACCCCGGCAGGAAGTGCCTCTCCGGCTCCTACCGAAAAACCTGCCAATACCCCAAAACCTACTGCCACAGCTAAGCCTGTAACAACGCCGAAGCCCGCTGCTACGCCTAAGCCTGTAGCAACCTCAAAACCCACTGCTACACCCAAACCTGTAGCAACGCCGGTTCCTACTGCTACCCCAAAACCGGTAACAACACCGGCTCCCACACAGGCACCTGTGATAACACCGGCCCCTACGCCCGCTCCGACTCCGGTAGTAACTCCGGCTCCCACACCTGTACCCACTCCGGTAGTGACTCCGGCTCCCACGCCTGTACCCACTCCGGTAGTGACTCCGGCTCCCACGCCCGCTCCGACTCCGGCTCCTACTGCCGCACCGGGTGATGGTGAAGATATCTGGAGTCCGGATATTATGTAAAACAAAAAAGAATGTGCTATTTTTGCACATTCTTTTTTTATTTCTTATCCAACTACTCCCGTCATCTGTAAAATCCAATATCCCAGTCCCAAAAGCCAGCTGGTAAATATGCCGTACAAAATGACCGGTCCTGCAATTGTAAATATCTTACACCCTACTCCAAAGACCCAACCTTCTTTTTGAAATTCGATAGCAGGTGCCGAAACGGAGTTGGCAAATCCGGTAATCGGAACCAATGCCCCTGCACCACCCCATTTTACAATACGGGGATAAATGTTAAACCCTGTCAATACTACACTTATGGCTATCAGACAAAGTGAGCATACACTGCCTGCGGTTTCTTTGTCCAATCCCAGTGTATTTGTGGCATAATTTAAAATCCCCTGTCCAATCAGACAAATAATGCCTCCTGTTACAAATGCTTTTAACATCTGAACCCATAGATTGTGCGTCGGAGTTAGCTCTTTTACGTATTTTTCATAATTCTGCTTTTTTTCTTCCACCTTATATTCAGACTGTAACTTTTGGTTTTCCTTATTCATTTCCACGCTGTTTTCCCTTTCCGTTCGCTATCCTGTTATCCCTATCATTCCACACTTTTTTCTAAATATGCATTTAGGCTGCAATCAAGTCTTCAAACAAAAAATAGAACAAAGAGCCGCAAAGCTTTCCTACTGCCATGGCACAAATTGCAATCCCCAGTCCGTGTCTGAAACCGATTCTTCTTGAGAAAATAGGAATACTGTCTAACATTTCTGCTATAGCCAGTGCCAGACAACCAATAAACATACCTGCAAATACACCAAACAGTGCCAGAAAAATACCTGCTGCCATTTGAATAACATCTGCAGATACTCCCAGTTTAAGCAGCTGATATCCAAAACGGCTATACTCGGGAAACAAACTGACCAGACCACCGATAATCGTTCCTGCAATCACCATTTCCTCATATAATAGTACTTTATTTGCAGTATGTGTTTTTCCTGCAAACCGCGGTACCAATCCTACCGCTACCAGTACGGTGAACACTCCTGCTGCCGCCAACAGTCCAAAACTTCCTCCCAGCATGGCTAATAATATATTTTTAATCCACATCAATGATTTTCCCTTCTCTCTCAGCTGTTTCAATTAGAGTAGTATTGACATCCGCTTCGTATACCCTCATTTCTACTTCTATGGGGGTCGGATCCTTTGTAATACGCCGTCCTCCCACATGATTAAAGAACAAAATAATCCCTAATGACAATCCCGCAGAATAGGCAAGCTCCAAAACCGTAATGCCGTCAGGCGGTGTGCCTGCCACAATTTCATAAATTGCAGCAAACACTTTATGAATATCAATATCATTATGATAGGCAATAATGGTAAATGCCGTTCCACAAAAGCTGATAACCGCTACCAAAGCAATTTTTAAGACCTGCTGCCACCCCTTGTACGTTTTCGTTTTAATTTGTTCGATTAAAACCTCTGATTCCCCAAGACTTTGTACGATTACACCCGGGCAGGCCTGTTCAATCAGTTCCACTATTTTCATAACACTTACAACACATCTCTGCTCTTTAAAACGATGTACTTTAATATTTTTTACTTTTGCACTGACAGTTTTATCCGCGCACCGGATACTTCCGATGTCTTTTACATACACCTCATCTGCCTCCAGTTCCACATTCCTGTCCAGTTTTATATAACAGACAATTTCACCCATAATTTGTCTGAGACTCCTTTCTTGCAAATTGGAACATAATATTATAAACTGATATTATATTTCCACAGAAAGGGGAAACTTATGTTAAAAGCTAAAAAAGTTTCTGATTCTTTAACGGAACAGATCCGTATTGTAATTTCACCTGATATTAACAGTTTTGGACGCCTTTTCGGCGGTCAGCTCTTAAAATGGATTGATGAAGTGGCAGGTGCCACCGCACGCCGTCATTGCGGACGAAATGCAACTACTGCTGCCATCGATAACCTGCAATTTAAATCCGGTGCTTTTTTAAATGATGTACTGGTGATTATCGGAAGAGTAACGCATGTAGGAAATACCTCTATGGAAGTGCGTGTAGATACCTATATTGAAGACGCAGAAGGAATACGCACCGCTATCAACCGTGCTTATTTTGTAATGGTATGCATGGACGAAAATGATACACCTACCACTGCGCCCGGACTGATACTGGAAAGTCCCGAAGAAGAAATGGAATGGGAAAATGCGAAGAAACGCCGGGAATTAAGGTTAAAGAGAAGAAAAGAGGGGTATTAAGCAAAACCTGATATAAAATTGATTGTAATGGGATTGCCTCCTATATGTTACTTACCGGACCCGCTTTCGCTCCCGGGAAGTAACATATAGGAGGCAATTTACTTTTTGCCACTGTTTTTATCAGGTTCCGGTTAATGCCCAAAAAGTAGAAATGTAAAAGGGTGTTGTTTCAGAGTATGAAACAACACCCTTTTATTTACCATTCTTTGAAGCTGATGTTCATGTCGACGTCGCCCTGGATACCTGCTACTCTTCCGGTATCGGAATACTGCCAGATAGCGTATTCATAAGGGAAGTATAAGTCAGTGCCGTAATAAGCAAACCATTTTTCCACGTCTTCAAACTGGGACATGTCTATCAATACACTCCACATCTCCATATTGGCATAAATCATAGGGGTATAACCGGCGTCCTTGATGCGGTCGATAAAGATCCGTGCCATATGGGTACGTTCTTCTACCGTCAGCTGGTTCATACGTCCGCTTGCGGCTCCGGTTTTTTCTACGTCATACACAATCGGATACGTGATATTGTAATCTGCAATGGCTTCCAGAACCAGATTGGCTTCTTCTATAGACTCTTCTTCCGTAATGGCTTGGGTAAAGAAATATACGCCTACTTTAATGCCTGCTGCAGTTGCACCCTGTACGTTCTGCTCAAATTTTTCATCCAGCACCAGTTTGCCTTCTTCGCCGTAGCCTCTGACTCCTACACGGATAATGGCATACTCCACACCGTCTGCCGCTACTGCGTTCCAGTCAATGTCACCCTGATAGCGGGATACATCAATACCCTTGTGGGAAACCACTTCGCCGTTTTCTAAGTACTGCAGTTCTCCGTTTTCCAGAATCTGCAAATTTTCCTGTAACAGATTATGTTGCTTCAAATCATCTCTGATGGGTACAAAGTGAAACTTTCCGTTACTTACTACCACAATATCGTCCGGATACAAAGGACGCAGGGATTCTACCACTGTAGTTCCTGCTTCCAGGCTACCCTGCAACTGTGAGAGGATTTCTTCCGTCACCTGGGCACGGGTAGTAGACTGTGTACTGGAAATCGCTTCTGCAATCATCAGATTCACTTCATCCTCAGAATAGGCAATCACTTCCACCTCCGCATTTGCAGGCACACTGTCTTCCTGTAAAGCCTGATTTTCCTTTTCCCGCAATTTGTCATATATAAGAAGTGCTGCAATCACCACGATAGTCATTGCCACCAGACAACTGATTACTGTTAAAATATAAAATGTTACCTCTTTTTTCTTTCGATTCATATTCTTTTCCCCTTCAATGTACAATAAACCGCTTAGCGCATAATTCTTATAGACATTATACTCTAAGAAGCTTGTAAATGTGAAGTGGAAAGTGATGGATTTCATAATATATTAAGATATTTCTTCTCTCATGCGCAATAAAATCCTTTTTTCCATACGGCTGACCTGTACCTGGCTGATACCAAGCACCGCTGCCACTTCTGACTGGGTCTTTTCCTGAAAATAACGCATTTGTATCAGCAACCGTTCTTTTTCCGTTAACGCAGATAATAATTGTACCAATAACAGATGATTGATTACCTGTTCTTTTTCATAATCCTGTGAAGCATCCGATGATACCTGTATGCTGCCGGCCTGACAGGCCACCTTGTCCACCAGATACATTTCGCTGCCGTCAGACTGGGGAACTGCCTTATAAATGGACTCCACTTCCGCTCCTGCCTCCAATGCCAGCGATATTTCTTCCACACTTAGCCCTGCTTCTTCTGCCACTTCCGTTAACAGGGGTTCCCTGCCCAGCCGGTTTCTTAAGATTTCCATTGCCGTCTTTGCCCGCATGGCATTTTCTTTTAAAGAGCGGCTGACTTTAATCATACCGTCATCCCGTAAAAAACGCTTTATTTCTCCCATAATCATAGGTACTGCATAGGTGGAAAACTTTACATCAAACTCCAGATTAAAGTTATCTATCGCCTTAATCAGTCCGATGGTGCCTATTTGAAATAAATCCTCTGTATCGTATCCCCGTCCTGCAAATCTCTTTACAATATGGTGTACCAGTCCTAAATTACTTTCTATCAGTATATCTCTTGAAGCTTTATCTCCTGCCTGTGATTTTCCGATTAATACTGATACCTCCTCCATGCCGCCGGTTTATTCCTCCCTGTAAATCCAGTCCCCGCAGCCTAATTTTTTCTGCATGCGGATAATGGTGCCCTGCATGGGTACGGATTCTACCTCCAAATCGTCCATAAAGGCTTCCATAAAGGCAAATCCCATACCGGAACGTTCTAACTCCGGCTTGGTGGTAAAAAGGGGCTCCATAGCCCTTTCTACGTTCTCTATACCTATGCCCTTGTCCTCTATCTCAATATGTAAAACATCTCTTTCAATACGGCATCTGATATAGACCTTTCCTTCTTTGATTTTTAAAAGTACAGGCTTGTTTTCACCGTGCTTCCCATATCCGTATACATTTTCATATCCGTGGATAATGGCATTGGTTACCGCTTCGGACACTGCGGTTTTAATGTCTGCCATTTCTTCTATCGTGGGGTTTAGGGGAGCTACAAAAGCCGCAACTGCGATTCTGGCAAAGCTTTCGTTGCTGGATATGGCATCAAACTCTAAAACCATTTCATTCTTGAGGCTGTATTTTGCCTTCTTTGTCTCTGTCTGCTTAATCTCTATCACTCTTATATCCTCCTACTCCATAATCTCAATGATTCTGTTTAACCCTGACATATGCAGAATACGCTTTATCTGCCTGTCCGTATGAATGGCAAATACCTTGCCGCCAAAACAGGAAATCTTTTTGTATCTGCCCATTATAATGCCGATACCTGAAGAATCCATAAACTGCGTATCTTCAAAATCAAAGACCACATTCTTCACTCCGTCCTGCAATATGTACTTGTCCGCATTTTCACTGATATATGCAGACTTGTGATGGTCTACTTCCTGAGGTAGTTTCACACACAAATAATTTTCAATCACCTTAAAATCTTCCATATTTTCTCCTTTCACGGATTCCTCTACACCGTCTTTTGGCATACGGAACATCCTTTTTGCACACAAAAAGAGAACTTATCCCTATGTATAAGTTCTCTTTCGTAAACTAAATCATACTTTTGTACTTACGGCTATTCGCCGGATAATGTTTCAATGTAATGTTCTGCCCTTCTGGCACGTTCTGTACCGGGGAACAGTTCTATTACCTTTTCGTAAACTGCAATGGCTTCTGTGTTCTTCTCGCTTCGTCTGTAGGCATTTCCTAAAGTGAAAAGTGCATCACCGTTGGTTTCGTCATAATTTACGGCTTTTACCAAGTCCGCAATGGCTGCTTCGTAATTACCGTCCTCATAAGCTTCGTATCCGGAAGCATAATAGGTTTGGGAAAGTTCAGGACCGATTTTGGCAAGCAGGGAATCGTATAAGGTCTTAAAGCCATCGGAAGTCTCTTCCATATTGACCTCTGCCGCAATGGTATTTAAATACTCTGCGGTAGCCATTGCATCACCGGTCTGCAGATACTCTGCTGCTGCCTGTAACAGATTATCAATGGTTTCCATGGTACCGTCAGGTCCCACATAGGCTTCCAGTTCTGCTTCCAGCTTTTCCTTCTGGGAAGTGAGACTGTCGATTTCCTGTTGCATGGTATCGATGGTGGCTGTTTTGACATCCAGCTGGCTACCAATCTCCCGCACATCTGCCTGGGCTTTTTCACGCTCTGCGGAAACGGCAGAGGGCAATACCAGAAAGAACATGGCCGCAATCCCCAATACAAGACCGATTGCCACATTAAACAGGGTGCTGAGACCGTTGTTTTTCTGTTCCTTTACATTGAGGGGCTGGATAATGATTTCATTGTCACTCTGGTATCTGACCGCGTCTTCATTCTTCCGTTTACCGATTGCTTTACCCGGTTCGTCAGGATTCAGCATACCTTCAACTTCTTTTAAATAACGAAGGGTCTGGGTATTGTTGGTGTCGATTTTGCGACACTTTTCAAGCTCGCGCTTTGCCTTATCCCACTGTTCTATATCAATGTACAATAATGCCAATAACTGATGTGCCCTGACAAAACGGGTATTTAAGGACAGAACCTTTTTTAACTGGATAATGGCCAAATCCTTGCTGTCCTGTCTGCAGTATGCCAGTGCCTGATTGTATTTCTTAATGGTCTGATTAATGGTGTCCAGACGGGTTGCATTGTTCTGAATCATATCAATGTAATCGTCTGCAATATTCTTCTGGGGGCGTAGGTTTTTACTGATAACCCACTCACTTAAAGCAGCTACCGTTTCACCCATTTCAAAATAGACAAGTCCCAGAAGGTTTCGTGCTTCCACGTTGTTTTTATTGAATTTTAAACTCTGCCGCAAACTGACGATTGCACCGGTCAAATCCCGCACGCCGGCTCTTTCCAAGCCTTCGTTGTAATACATGTTGGATATTTTTAATATCTTTTTATATACCGAAACATCCGCACCACAACCGGTACAAAACTCATGCTCAGATAAACGGCAGCCGCAATTATAACAATTCATGCTACCTTACCTCTTATTCCTCTTCCGCTTTGGTTTCCTTCAACATCTTCACAAGGATATCTGCCATATCCGTCATATCCTGATTATAAATGGCTTCTTCTGCGTCTTCAATTTCCAGACTGGGATGAAACTTCTTTAATTCTTCTTCAAAGTTAATCATACTAACTCCTTTATCTCACCAACCAGATACAATGAGCCGGCAATATACAACCGCTCCTTATCCTGTTTCTTTGCACACAATGTCTCAAAAGCTTCTTTTACCGCGTCAAAACAGGCAATTTTCTGTCCGTTATGGGTAAAAGATGCCTGTAGCTTTTCCATATCCGCTGCTCTGGCACTTTTTAGCCGGACCACGGAAATGCTTGCAAATAATTTGCTTGCTACAATTTCTTCAATCATAAATTCAAAATCTTTGTCCTGTACCACACCGAACAAAAGATGTCTGTCTTCTGTGGCGCCATCGCCGGCAACTGTCTCTAAAAACGCTCTGATCCCGTCTCCGTTGTGGGCACCGTCTACATAAATATCCGGCGCGATTTCTTCCATACGGCCTGCCCAGAAGGCATTTAAAAGGCCTGTTTGCATCACCTGCGGGGTAAGCATCTCTTTGCCCAGTAACACTTCCAGTCCCCGTAAGGCCAAAGAAGCATTTTCCATCTGATACTGCGCTATGGTACTCAAACAAAGCCTGATATTACCATAATATATGGAACGATAAGAAAAATCAATGCTTTTATGATGAAAATTTAGGAAGGTGTAGTCAGCTTTCGACACAGGATGTGCCTCTGTTTGCAGTTTTCGTGCTCTTCCTACAAATACCGCATTTACACTCTCTGTGGTCTCCCAATATACCACCGGTGTTTCCGACTTCATAATGCCTGCTTTTTCCCCTGCAATTTCCTCTAAGGTATTACCCAGATACTCTGTATGGTCAATACCGATGCGGGTAATCACCGCCAGTTCTTTTTCGGGTATCATATTGGTGGCATCCAGTCTGCCTCCCAGACCGGTTTCCAAAATAATGTAGTCCGGCGCTTTTTCTGCAAAATAGACCATTGCCATCAGAAAAATGTATTCAAAAAAGGAAGGGTGAATGTTTGTCTGCGGTGCATCAGATTCGTGAGAATCCCTGCCTGTTTCCACAGAATGCTCCATTTGTTTTTGCAGCTCTGCTATAGTACATTTCACCTTCTCATAAGCGTTTACAAAATCCTCTTCGGAAATCATCCCGGTACCGATGCAGATTCTTTCCCTCATGGTAACCAGGTGGGGAGAGGTAAATACGCCCACCGTGAAGCCGGCCGCTTCCAGTATGGCACGCATATAGGTACATACGGAGCCCTTTCCGTTGGTACCTGCCACATGAATGATTTTGCTTTTTATCTCTGTGGGGATTAACGCATCATAGAGCTTACGGGTATCCTCAAGGGTATGTTTTCCTGCAAATTTAGGAATATCCAGTATATATTGTTCTGCCTTTTGATAGTTTGTATATATATCCATGTCTGTTTTACCGGTAATTTAAATCCTCTCCGAAAATCTCTTTATAGCCTCTTAATATATCCTCTACCGTCATGCCGTAATAAAAGCGTTTGTTTAAGCTGGCATCATAGAAGTAGAAGCTTACCATGGCAATTAAGTTGCCGTGTCCGTCCAAAATAGCGGAACCCGAAGCACCGTTAAAGCTGGGGGCGGTAACCTGGGTCACATAGTGCAGATTGCCGTGCAAATGGTCTTCTCCATATTCCTGGTAGCGGAATTCCTGTTTTAATTCTACCAGTACACCTTCTTTGTCCTGCCAGATGCTGCCATCCTGCTCCAAGGTTCTGAACCCTACGTTCACTTCCCCGGGGTCGGTAATGCTTTCCAGATATCCGTTGTCAATATGTACCGTTTTTAAGGTATCCAGTAACTCCTTAGGCACATACTCCAACTTCACTCTGACAAAGGAAACATCCACCTTATCCATGCTACCCACGGTAATACCGGTAGCAAAACTGCCGTCATGGAAAAATACCGTATGATTGCCGTTATTGTTTGTCACATGGAGGTTCGTACAGATAATGATATCCGTATCCGTAATTTTTACAATAAAGCCGCTGCCTCTGCCACTGGCGTTGGTTACCACCACCATGGCAGGCTCCATCTCTTCCAAAACATGCGCTACATTGTCTTCCTCGTACACGCCGCCGTCATAGAGGTTGTAGGCACCAATAATGCAATCGTCAAACCGGTTGATACTGTGGTTATTGATTAATGCCTGCACCTCATCCGCAGGCATCACATTGACTTTGACTGCCTCGTCGGTGGTAAAACCGTAGCTGTCCGTAGCACTGTAAATCACTTCATAAATACCGGTGGTGTTCACATCCACACCGTTTATATCAATTTCCAGTTCCTCAGACAAATCGCCGTCCACTTCATCGTATACATAAATATCTTCTGTGGAGAAAACCACATTGCTTCCCTGTGCCACATAGTATTCTTTACACCCTGTAATCTCCGGGGCGGTATCCGCCACTGCGTTTAAAAGGCATATGGATGCATTGCCGTAAATATCTGTAGCAGTAATTTTGATACGACGTTCTCCCACGCTGCCGCACCCGATTTTGTCACCACCCGCATTGGGACCCATATCCAATGTGATTTTTAAATCCACTGCGCCGCTTTCATCATAGGTCTCATCAATAAACCAGTCTGCGGAATAGGATTCCCCTACCTGCAGGTAAAAGGCGCCGGGCTTTAAAATAATGTCGGGAGCTGTAGTATCCACGATTTTTATCTGCACAACCTCCTTTTGCCAGCCATGCTTCACTTCCACATCATAGTCGCCCACCATGCCGGGTATCACATTGGACATATCTATCTTGGTAACCAGCATTGCCAGAGGATTTCCCTCCACATAGGCATCCACGTCCATACTTACCGTTTCTCCCAG
>JAZNNL010000015.1:0-21021 GCA_045580245.1 Lachnospiraceae bacterium | reverse complement strand
GGCTTCTCGTAGAGAAGCTTTCGAGCTTAGTACCGTTACGTTCGGCACAAGCGCAAGCGCGTCTGCAAGGAAACTTTTTCCACCCTATACATTTCTCGGGCCTTTGGGGGCCTCTTTTTAACCATTCCATTTATAAAATCGTACCGCTACCCAGTACATAGCCATCCTCATAAAATACGATGGACTGCCCGGGGGTTGCAGCACGTACCGGTTCGTCAAAGGTACATCTCACCCTTCCGTCCGGAAGTTTTTCCAATAAGCAGGGACTGCCTGCATGGGCATAGCGTATCTTGACCATGGCCTTACGGGGTTCTGGCAAATCTTCCATTCCCATAAAATTAATTTTATCACAATAGACGATGGTTCCGTGAATATCTTCATTCTCTCCTATCACCACTTCGTTGGTCTTAGCCCGGATACCTGCCACGAATACCGGATGCCCCATGGCCAGATTCAGTCCTTTTCTCTGGCCAATGGTATAATGGATAATCCCTTTATGGGTACCGATTATTTCTCCTTGTGTATTTACAAAATGGCCTTCTCCCGGCATTCTTTCCGGTGCTTCCCTTTTCAGAAAAGCCGCATAATCTCCGTCCGGTATAAAACAGATATCCTGGCTGTCTTTTTTGGAAGCCACCGGCAAGCCCGCCTCTTCTGCCATTTTACGGATTTCTTCTTTTTCGTACTCCCCTAAAGGCATCAGGGTATGTGCCAGTTGTTCCTGGGTCAGATTGCACAACGCATAGGTCTGGTCCTTCTTTGCGGCAGCTGCATTCTTTACCGTATAACGCCCGTTAGGCAACTGTACAATTCTTGCATAATGTCCGGTAGCTACATACTCCGCGCCAAACTCTGCACATCTGGTTAGCAGTGCTTCCCATTTAATATGCCTGTTACAAATATTGCAGGGATTGGGCGTTCTTCCCTGCAAATACTCTTCTACAAAATAGTCTACCACATTTTTCTGAAATTCTTCTTTAAAATCCAGCACATAATGGGGAATCCCCAGTATCTCCGCTACTGCTTTGGCATCCCGGATTCCCTGATTTGGCGCCTCTTGCGGCATTTGTTCCCGGTTCGTCTCCCGGGTATCATCCCACATAAGCATGGTAACGCCAATTACTTCATATCCCTGTTTTTTTAAAAGGTAAGCTGCCACAGAGGAGTCCACGCCGCCTGACATACCTACTACTACTTTCTTTGCCATATATTTCCTCACCATTTATTAGTGTTTCATAACTGTTTTTTCTGTTTGCGACAACATCATTACTGTACCACCTTTTTGTCCTTTCGTCTATTTCCATTTTTTATGAATATATTTAAACAAAATCTTTCTTAGCGAGTTGTCCATGTATTATAAAAAGCATCCCCTGATTACAGGAACCATCATTCTGACCTTAACCGGATTATTGAGCCGTATTATTGGCTTCTTCTATCGAATTTATCTTTCCCGTCTGTTTGGCGAAGAAGGTATGGGAGTATATCAGTTGACCGGTCCTGTACTGGCGTTGACCTTTTCTCTGACGGTGGCGGGCCTGCAGACCGCTATTTCCAGATATGTAGCCGGTGAAACTTCATCCCACGACTACAAAACCTCCCTGCGCACCCTGTTAACCGGCATTGTTCTTTCCCTGCTGATATCCCTTCCCTGCATGTGGGTGCTAATCCGCTTTTCCGAATGGATTGCCGTTTCTTTTCTGTTAGAGCCCCGTACCGCATCCATGCTGCGTGTCCTTGCACTTTCCGTTCCTCTCAGTGCTGTACACTGTTGTATAAACGGGTATTTTTACGGCATAAAAAAAGCCGGCATTCCTGCCGCAACACAATTAATCGAACAGTTTTTCCGCGTTTTTTGTGTTTTTATGGCTGATTATCTGGCAAGGAAACAAAATAGTGTTCCTACCATCAATGCTGCGGTAACCGGTCTGGTTGTGGGGGAATTCTGTGCGATGATCGTCGCCATTCTTGCTGTATATTTCAGATTTTACAAATATACAAAAACAAATGCACCTGCCTCTGTCAGCGGAAACAGTACTTATGCCAATATAACTGTCAGACTGCTGGCACTTGCTCTCCCGCTTTCCTTTAACCGTATCGTAATCAATTTACTGCAAAGCGTGGAAGCGGTTTATGTACCTGACCGATTACAGGCTTATGGATATGATACCGCCACTGCCCTCAGTGTTTATGGGGTATTAACCGGCATGGCACTGCCTCTTATCTTTTTTCCCAACGCCTTAACCGGTTCTATTTCATTAATGCTGCTTCCCATTATTGCGGAAGCGGATGTTACCGGCAACAAAGCCGCCGTAAAGCAGGCAACCTCCAAAACCGTATCATCCTGTTTGTTACTTGGCTGCCTATGTACCATGGGATTTCTTATTTTGGGAAAGCCTATGGGTAATTTATTATATGGTAGCGAACTTGCAGGCAAATATATCTGTTCCTTAAGCTTTATTTGTCCCTCCCTGTATCTGTGTACCACCCTTACAAGCATTTTGCATGGTTTGGGAAAAGTAACCGGTGTATTTTTGATTAATGTACTCTCTCTTTGCATCCGCCTGGCTTTCATTTTCTTTCTGATGCCCAAATTCGGTATTGAAAGCTACATAATCAGTATGTTGCTCAGTCAGATGTTTTCTGCAGTCAGCCTCTACATCATACTGCGCCGTTCCATATAATATAATAAATTCTTTTTCCTGCTACACATAAAACTACCTGCAGAAATGCGTAAAACCGCCATCAAGAAAAAGATTGCACCATTTTTTTATTTATTATATAATAATTAGCGGTTATGCAGATTTTACAATGAATAATACATCTGTAAACTAAAGAGAGGTACTATATGAGTTACGAATTTATCAAAAAATTACCAACCCCCGAAGAAATCAAAGAACAGTTTCCCATGCCGGAAGCGCTGGCGAAATTAAAGGCAGAAAGAGATGCCGAAATCAGAGATGTCTTTACCGGAAAAAGCAACAAATTTCTGGTGGTTATCGGTCCCTGTTCCGCAGACAACGAAGAATCCGTTTGTGATTATGTAAGCAGACTGGGTAAAATCAACGATAAAGTAAAGGATAAACTGATTCTGATTCCCCGTATCTATACAAACAAACCCCGTACTACCGGAGAAGGATATAAGGGTATTGTCTCCCAGCCGGACCCTGAAAAGAAGCCGGACTTTCTGGCAGGTCTGATTGCCATGCGAAAAATGCAAATCAGAGCCATCGAAGAAAGCGGTCTGACTGCAGCGGACGAAATGCTTTATCCCGAAAACTGGCTGTATGTATCCGATATTTTATCCTATGTTGCTATCGGTGCACGTTCCGTGGAAGACCAGCAGCACCGCCTGGCATGCAGTGGTTTTGATGTGCCTGCCGGTATGAAGAACCCTACCAGCGGTGACTTCTCCGTTATGTTAAACTCCGTATATGCAGCACAACATCCTCATTCCTTTATTTACAGAGGATATGAAGTAGCCACCACCGGTAATGAATTGGCACACACCGTATTGCGCGGTGCCACCAACAAGCACGGCCAGAACATCGCAAACTATCACTATGAAGATTTAAATACCCTTATGCAGCTTTATAATGAAAGAGATTTAAAGAATCCTGCATGTATTATCGATGCAAACCACTCCAACTCCAACAAACAGTATGAGCAGCAGGTTCGTATCGTAAAGGAAGTTATGCACAGCAGAAAATTAAATCCCGATATCCACAATCTGGTGAAGGGTGTTATGATTGAAAGCTACATTGAGCCCGGCTGCCAGAAAGTAGGCGGCGGCGTATACGGCAAATCCATTACAGACCCTTGTCTGGATTGGGAAGCCAGCGAAAAACTGATTTACGATATTGCAGATTATGAATAATCCCTGTTACAGCGGTACAGCAAAAACCGGTATCTTACTCAAATAAGATACCGGTTCTTTTATTTCAAACATTTCATTTTTCTGTTTTCGTACTGTCCTATCCTCTGGGATGGGTTTTGGTATAGACCTCACGGATTCTGTTGCGGTTTTTATTGATATATATCTGTGTGGTAGAAATATCCGAATGTCCCATCATCTCCTGCACACTATGTAAATCCGCACCGTTCTCAAGCAAATGCACCGCAAAGGAATGCCGCAAGGTATGGGGTGTAATTTCTGCCTCGATACCTGCTCTATTCGTGTAAAATTTCACCAGTTTCCAGAACCCCTGACGGCTCATGGGCCGACCGGAACAGTTTACAAACAATACTTCTTCTTTATCATCTGTAACCAGTGCGCCTCTTGCAGTTTCCAAATATGTCAAAACTGCTTTTCTTGCCTTATTACCGAAAGGAATAATTCTCTCTCTGCTACCATCTTTACAAATTACAAAGTTCATTTTCAGGTTAACATCCGGCAAAGTCAAAGAAATCAACTCCGAAACCCGGATGCCTGTAGCATACAAAAGCTCTAACATTGCTTTATCACGTAACTCTTTGGGCGTATTGGCACAAGGTGCTTCCAAAAGCCTGTCCACCTCTGCTACCGTTAATGTATCCGGTATCTTTTTTTCTACCTTCGGTGCTTTCAACTCCTCCGAAATGTCTTCGTCCACCAATTTTTCTTTATATAAAAAGTGGTAAAACGCCTTAATCGAAGCAATATTTCTGGAAATGGTAGCCGGTGCAAACTTCTTCTTTTCCAAGTAAAGTACATAAGAATTCAAATTGGTCCGGGATACTTTTGACATTTCACAAACCCCTAATTCTGCCAAAAAGTTTTGAAACTTATGTAAGTCTCTTTCATAGGACAGTCTGGTATTCTCAGACATCTTTTTCACATTATGTAAATAAGACATAAACGCCTGTATTGCAGATTCCATAACTACCTCTGTCCCTCCTCCCAATCGTACTTTCCAATTTTTGTCGGTAGACTTCCATTATATCACTACTCTACAGAAAAGCAATTGTAAAATCAAAAAAATTGTAATAAATTCAACACCAGCACCGGGTTTACATAACTTTCCAATGCGCAGCCAATTATGACAACTCCCACCAGACACAAATAGCGGATACCTTTCTTCCTAAGCAACTGCTTCTTTTCAATTCCCTCTATCCCTCCTGCATATCTTTCCGGATAATAGATTACCGTAAAAAATTCATAACTCCAACGTAACAGAAGGATTGCAGCCGGAAAATAAAGCAATATCTGTGGGAACAAACCTGTCCCAACCAAAAAGACGCCTTTTATGCCATAACGCATCATTGCAGTTGTCACTAACATTCCAAAAGAAATCCCCAACCATGCCGCACCTGTCCATGCTGCCGCCATTCCCATCCATGTGGTGGACAACAAAGCTAATATTAACACTATACCAACTCTTTTCCGCAACAGGTACCAGAAAAAATCCCTATGGTCCACAACTGCATTTTTCATTTCCGTTAACGTATATTCACTTAAAACATCCGTACTTTCATATAAAATTTGTTTTCCAAAACACATCAGAATAATCCCCAACACAAAACCTGCTACCATAATTTTGCACAAGATACTGCTATGGATATCATCTTTTCCTTTTTTGTATTGCATCCGCTCACCACCCAAAAGAAATATCTTGTCTATTCTATGAAAGATGTCTTCCGGATATGTCTGGCAGTCTCTGATAACCAAAAAACCTGTCCATTGTGTCCTGACTAATTTTCTGATTGACGAAACAAAAGGTCCTGTTAAGGTAAAACGATGCCTTTGCACCATCATACCTCAACAGGATCTTTTATTATGCATTATATTTACTTGCGTAAGTCATAATGGCACAAATGGTTTTGGAATCCATAATCTCGGAATTATAAATCTTTTCCTTTAATTCTGCAACCGTATATGCCTCTACATTAATAAATTCATCTTCATCCAGATTTTGCTGGCTGGGTATCAGATTTTTAGCTACATAGATATCAATCTTTTCATTACAAAATGCAACAGTGGTATAAATGCTTACCAAAAAAGTTACATCCTCGGAACGGTATCCGGTTTCTTCCTCCAACTCTCTTGCCGCCGCAACTCTGGTCGGTTCGTCCGCACCGTTCAATCCGCCTGCCGGAATTTCCAATGTATACCGGTCCAATGCATTACGGTATTGGCGAACCATTAATATTTTTCCGTCATCGGTTACCGGCACCACTGCCGCAGCACCTTTGTGTCCGATGAAATCCCATTTTACTATATTTCCGTTTGGCACTTGTACCGTATCTTTGTAATAATCAATAATGGAACCTGCAAATACCAAATCCCTGCTTAACCGTTTGAACTCTTCCGCCATAAGACAATCCTTTCCTGATTTGCGTTATACACTGTATAACCCTTTCTCATGCGTTATCAATTATGATTATGCTTCTAACAGTTTTTCTACGCTTACCAATTTAACGCAAAGCACAAACAATTCAGCCGCCTGTGCCATTTCTTCCGGCGTAGGGAAAGAAGGTGCAATTCGGATGTTGGTATCTTTCGGGTCCTTTCCGTAAGGAAATGTTGCACCTGCACCGGTCATAACCACGCCCGCTTCTTTACATTTTGCCACAATCGCTTTCGCACATCCTTCCATTGCTTCAAAGGATATAAAGTATCCGCCTTTAGGACGAATCCACTCTGCAATACCTAAACCACCCAGTTCTTCTTCCAGAATAGAAAGCACTGCTTCAAACTTAGGTCTCATAATATCTGCATGCTTCTTCATCTGTTCCTTCAAACCTGCAAGATCCTTAAAATACTTCACGTGACGCAACTGGTTGATTTTGTCATAGCCAATTGTCTGTATCGTCATGGACTTTCTCATAAAATCCAGATTCTTTACAGAAGAAGCAACTGCCGCAATACCTGAACCGGCGAAGCTGACTTTGGAAGTGGAAGCAAATTCATATACCATGTCCGGATTGCCGGCTTTTTCACATTCACCCAGAATATCTGTCAAAAATTCTTCTTCTGAAGGATATAAGTCATGAATAGCATACGCATTGTCCCAGAAAATTCTAAAATCTTCTGCAGCAGGACGCAATGCAGCAAATCTCTTTACAGTTTCATCAGAGTATACAATACCCTGAGGATTGGAATATTTGGGAACACACCAGATACCCTTTACGGTAGCATCGTTATTTACATACTCTTCTACCATATCCATATCCGGTCCGCTTTCCGTCATAGGAATATTAATCATTTCAATACCGAAATGTTCGGTAATTGCAAAATGTCTGTCATAACCGGGTACGGGACACAAAAACTTAATTTTATCCAGTTTACACCAGGGGGTGCTGCCGCACACACCATGCGTCATGGAACGGGATATGGTATCATACATAATGGGTAAGCTTGCATTG
This sequence comes from Lachnospiraceae bacterium, assembly GCA_045580245.1. GTDB lineage: Bacteria > Bacillota > Clostridia > Lachnospirales > Lachnospiraceae > Acetatifactor. The sequence goes on along the minus strand of JAZNNL010000015.1, from coordinate 13,680 downwards.
CCGCATACAATGACATTGCTTGCAGGTACCCCCATGATTTCAGCCATCAGCTCTTTCGCTTCCGGAATACCGTCCAGAATACCATAGTTTCTGCAATCCATCCCTGCAGCGGTTTTTAATATACTGTCTGTATCTAATATACTCATCATCGGCATACATAAATCAAGCTGTGATGCAGAGGGCTTACCTCTGGACATATCCAGTGCCAGACCTTTTCCTTTCGCATCTGCATATGCCTGCTCTAATTCTGCTTTCAGTGCCAACAATTCTTCCCTGCTCATTTCCTTGTAAGACTTCATCTCTATCACCATATCTTTCTAATTGGATAATTGTATACAATCATACACATCTCGTAATATTCTACTATAACACTTTACATTACGCAAGTATAAATTTACTAATTCTTCCATTATTTTTTCCATCCCACATAAAAAGCAACAAAGTGCCACCCTTCTCAAATCGGGTGGCACTTTGTTGGCCAAAATTCATATATATGCTATTTTACTCTTGCATTTTTACCGGCATTACTCCATCTCTTCATCCGATAGCATATCGCTTTCCTCTGTATCCGTAACGGTTTCTGTGAGGACATCCGTGATTTCAAAATATACATCATCACTTTCCTCTACAGTTACTTCCAGTTCACCATATACACCTTCTTCATCCTGATGCCAGGTAACATCCGCATCCTGTTCTTCTCCGTTAATGTATAAACTGATTTTGCCGGTAAGTGTCTCTCCTGTAGCCGCATAACATACACCGTTACTTGCAGCAAACATAACTGCCATTCCTGCAACTGCTGTTACTGCATACTTCATTACGTTTCTAAATTTTGATTCATTCTTCTTCATATTCACGACCTTTCTGAACAACGCATCAGATGCATGAATTTCATCGTATACATTTTTCATTTTGTCTCTATTCTTCATTATTCCATGCCTCCTTCAACAATGTTCCCAACAATTTTCTTCCACGTACCAACCGGGTTCTGACAGTTGCTTCTTTGATATGCAAAATTTCAGCAATCTCTTTTGAAGCGTATCCTTCATAATAAAAAAGATAGATTACAATTCTGCATTTTGCAGGTAATTGTTTCATTGCCTCATAAAGCTCGCTGCTTTCTTTCATGGTAAATGCAGGTTCCGTTGTCATCTCTTCTATGGATTCCACATATTTTCTCCAAAAAGAAGAAAACAGATTATGACACTCATTTATGCAAACTCTGATAAGCCATCGTTTTTCATGCTCACTATCTGTAAAATCAGGCATTTTGGTCAGTAACTTCAAAAAAGTCTGCTGCACCACATCATCTGCATCTGCGGAAGTTTTGGTATAACTTAATGCTATTCTATAAACAGTGTCTATATGCGTTTTCACTATTTGTTCATATTCCCTGTTGTCCAAAACTTCACCTCCTGTTGGTATGTTTGTAATATGAAAAGGCCTTTCAATATATAAACAATTGAAACATCCAAAATGTGCGATTCTTTTTTAAATTTTCCCGCGCCCGAATTCTACACATAAAGAAAAGTCTCGAAAACCACTGTTCTCAAGACTTTTCATAATCATTCTCTTATTACTTTGCGTAATCAATTACGCGGCTCTCACGGATGACATTGACTTTAATCTGTCCGGGATATTCCAGTTCAGCTTCAATCTGTTTGGAAATATCACGTGCCATTACTACCATGTCTGCATCAGTGATTTGTTCAGGAACTACCATTACGCGAACTTCCCTACCTGCCTGAATAGCAAAAGATTTTTCAACACCTTTGAAATTGTTTGTGATTTCTTCTAATTGTCTTAATCTGCTAGTATAGGTTTCCAATGTTTCCCTTCTAGCGCCCGGTCTTGCAGCGGATATTGTATCAGCAGCTTGTACAATACATGCAATCAGGGATGTAGCTTCCACGTCTCCGTGGTGAGATTCTACTGCATTGATAACAGTCGCATTCTCTTTGTACTTTCTACATAATTCAGAGCCCAGCTGGATGTGGGAGCCTTCCATTTCGTGGTCAACTGCCTTACCGATATCATGCAGTAAACCTGCACGTTTTGCAAGGCGGACATCCAGTCCCATTTCTGCAGCCAACAGGCCGGAAAGCTGTGCAACTTCAATAGAGTGCTTTAATGCATTCTGACCGTAACTGGTTCTGAATTTCATCTTACCAAGTAATCTTACAAGTTCAGGATGAATACCGTGTACACCTACTTCAAGGGTTGCGGCTTCACCTTCCTCTTTAATCATTACTTCTACTTCTCTCTGCGCTTTTTCTACCATTTCTTCAATTCTGGCAGGATGGATACGTCCATCAACAATCAGTTTCTCAAGCGCAATTCTAGCCACCTCACGACGGATAGGATCAAATCCGGACAGAATCACTGCCTCAGGAGTATCGTCAATAATCAAATCAACGCCTGTCATGGTTTCCAAGGTACGGATATTACGTCCTTCTCTACCGATGATACGACCCTTCATTTCGTCACTGGGAAGCTGTACAACGGAAATTGTAGTTTCAGAGACATGATCTGCTGCGCATCTCTGAATTGCATTGACTACATATTCCTTAGCTTTCTTGTCTGCTTCTTCTTTGGCACGACTCTCAAGTTCCTTGATCATCACTGCCGTTTCATGTTTCACTTCATCTTCAACAATTTTCAACAAATATTCTTTTGCTTGTTCAGAGGTTAATCCGGAAATTCTCTCCAGTTCCTGTACGCGCTGTTCGTTCAGCTTGGACACTTCTTCTTTCATCTTGTTTAAAGATTCTTCCTTCTGTGCCAGGCTTGCTTCTTTGCGTTCGATAGCATCTGCTTTTTTATCGATGTTCTCTTCCTTCTGCTGAACCCTTCTCTCGTAACGCTGTGCTTCCGCTCTACGCTCTTTGATTTCCTTATCCAGTTCATTCTTGGTACGAATGGACTCTTCCTTAATCTCAAGCATAGACTCACGTTTCTTGGCTTCCGCAGTCTTCAGGGCTTCATCGATAATCTCTCTTGCCTTGGTATCTGCATCTCCTAACTTCGCTTCCACGTATTTCTTACGTCTGTTCGTAGCTACGACAGCAGTTACCGGTACAGAGATTGCAAGCGTAATCACTACCGCCAGCAACGCCCATAACCATTCCATGTACAGGACTACCTCCTTATTAAATTTTTGTGCATGGTCTGAAAAGACCAAAACATAGCTGTAAGCTATGCCAAATCTATTATAGAATGTATGTATATGCCAATCAATTTCTATCTGGCTGCGCACATTCTAAAAGCAATTTTACAACACTTAGATTTTATAGGAAAATGATACTTATGTCAAGTACCTGTCTGAAGTAGTTTACATATTCAGAAAATTATTTTCGTAATGCTTTGCATATTTTATCCTGCGAATAACCTCTTCTTGCCAAAAAGCCATACATTCTCTGTATTTCTTTTGCATCCGCATTTTGGGGACTGAAATTCTTTTTGATTAACAGCTCTTCTATCTGGGCATCCTCATCCTGTTCATTGCCATCTTCTTCCCATTGCATCCACGCTCTTTGAATCACGTCTTTGGCTATACCCTTTTGTTGCAAATCGTTTTCGATGCGCCTCTTGCTTCGTCCCATATGATGTGTCTGAATATAATCCACGGCATATCTGACATCATCCGTATAGTGAAAGGATGCCACATACGCCAAAGCCTCTTCTATGATTTCATCCGGATACATCCCCTGCTTTAATTTCCGTTGCAGCTGCATAACGGTATAATCCTTGGATTTTAATAAATTCATACAACGCAATTTTGCCCGCTTAGGCAACACCTGACTCATCAGTTCCGTATAAACTTTTTGCGCAATCTCACAATTGACCTTAATACCGTATTTACGAATTTCGCCTTTGTATAACACAAAGGCGAATTCTTCATCAATATATACTTTTACTTTAGAAGAAGATATTTCTAAAATATCCGTAACTATCATTCTTTCACACCTGCAGATTCCTCTGCCACCATGCCGAACAGTTCTCTGACTTTGGTTTCTACTTCTGCACAAATTTCAGGATTGTCTTTCAGATACTGTTTTGCATTTTCTCTACCCTGACCAATCTTGTTACCTTCGTAAGCGTACCATGCACCGGATTTGTTAATAATACCGTTTTCTGCAGCCAGATCCAGAATATCACCCACAACGGAGATACCTTCTCCGAACATAATATCGAACTCTGCCTCTTTGAAAGGAGGGGCAATCTTATTCTTTACAACTTTGACTCTGGTGCGGTTACCGATAACTTCCCCGCCCTGCTTTAAAGACTCAATACGTCTTACATCCAGACGGACGGAAGAATAAAACTTTAATGCACGGCCACCGGTAGTAGTCTCGGGATTACCGAACATAATGCCTACTTTTTCACGTAACTGGTTAATAAATACAACGGTACAGTTGGATTTACTGATAACTGCCGTCAGCTTACGTAATGCCTGAGACATCAGACGTGCCTGCAAACCTACATGGGAATCCCCCATATCTCCTTCGATTTCTGCCTTAGGAACCAAAGCTGCTACAGAGTCCACTACTACAATATCAATAGCACCGGAACGTACCATGGTTTCTGTGATTTCCAGTGCCTGCTCACCGTTGTCAGGCTGGGATATGTACAGGTTATCAATATCAACGCCGATATTTTTCGCATAAACAGGGTCAAGTGCATGCTCAGCATCAATAAATCCTGCAATACCGCCGCGTTTCTGTACTTCCGCAATCATATGAAGGGTAACGGTAGTCTTACCACTGGATTCCGGTCCGTATATTTCTATAATTCTGCCCTTGGGAATACCACCCAGTCCCAATGCCACATCCAGGCTTAAAGAACCGGTAGGAATGGTTTCTACATTCATCTGTGCCGCAGGGTCACCCAGTTTCATTACGGCACCCTTTCCATACTGTTTTTCAATCTGCACAAGGGCAGCATCCAATGCTTTTAACTTTTCATCTCTTTCCATTATCTTAATCTCCTTTTCAAAGGAACAAATGTTCTGTTATTAGAATAAAACACTTGTTCTGTTTTGTCAATGCTTTTTTGGAATCAAATCCGCTTTTTATACAAAACACAAGAAAATTCCGGTTCCGATTCCCTCAACATCCTTATCCTAAAACACCAAATGTCCAAAAAAACTCCCTCAAAGGCGCCACCACCCTTCTTATTTGATTTTTGCACCATAATACGGAATGAAATGGCGAATCGCCCGATATGCCATAGAAAGTGCTGATACTAAAAATGTACCACATCTGCCCTCTTTTATCAAGCAGATATGGTACACTTTATTTTTTAATAGCTGTTTAAAAATTGAGCATAGTCATCATACATCACATATACGATAACGTCTTCCAGATTCAGACCTACCTCCATACCATAAGGGGTATAGAATATTACCAATTGAGAGGGATCCTTAAGCATTTCCAATATTTCCTGATCACTAAAATGCGTTAATGCCGCATCACCGTTTTCATAAATCTCTCTTTGCCTGAAATCGACGGCAAAGTTCTCATCCAAATGCAGGATTTCACTATTATCCATTATCATACCCGTTGTCAGGTCAAAATTGACACAATAAAAATCTAACGCACTAAAGGAATCATCTGCCAACTGCATATACAATTCTTCTTTGAATACAATACTTAAAATGTTTTCATCCATGTATGTAACATAAGAATCCACAAAGCATTGATACATATCATCTTCCGTCTCCAGCAGCTGTGCAAATTCTTCTGTAAACAACGTCTCATAATACTCGTATTCATAGTTTAATATTTCGTTAATATAACCGCTGTATTCCTCCAGACCGGATACAATCTGCGGATATTCCACACTGAGATATACCGCTTTTTCTTCTGAATAAAATACCTCTTCCACAAAGGAAACCTGATAGGAAAGATTGTCCGCTACTGCGTTATACGGTCCGGAATAGTATGGCAGTGAGGTATCCTGTCCGGTTTCTGCCAGATTCACATCTGTTACGTCATATTTATCATGTACATAGTCTTCCAAATCAATAGGCACATCTTCCGGGTCTGTTGTATCAGAATCCGTCTCTTTTTCTGCATCATCAGATTCTATAGGCTCTGCTGAATCGGTATCATCCCCGCTCCAAAATGAATCATCATCTTCCTCATCTGCATCTCCCATCACTTCTTCCGTCCGCTTGTCTTCACTGTGTTTTACAATGCTTGTGACGCCTATTATGATGGCTGCGATTGTCATTAACAGTACCAGCACAAGAATCAGGATTACCACTCCCAGATTATTCTTTTTGGGTGGTTGATTGTAAGCCGGTTGCTGATTTATATAGGGAGGCTGGTTATACATCGGTTGCTGCATATTCTGCATGGGTTGTTGACCGTATACAGGTTGCTGATTTACATAAGGCACCTGGTTATACACCGGCTGCTGCATATTCTGCATGGGTTGTTGAACGTATACAGGCTGCTGATTTGCATAAGGCACCTGATTATACACCGGCTGTGCGGTAGCCTGTGCCTGTCTTTTTTTCTCTATTTCATCAATCACCTTTTGATCCCTATGTCCGCAACTCTGGCACACGCCGTCTCTGGCAAGTGCACCGCATAACGGACAAAAATCAAATCTGCTTTCGTCTGCCATTTTTTACTCCTCATTTGTTATCATATACTCCGCCAGCTGCAACAATGCAGTATCTGCAGTACTTTCCCGTATTTGGGCGCGGTTTCCCGTAAAATGGTATTCCTTTACATATACATCACCACATATATAATATCCGATGTATACAAGCCCCACCGGTTTTTCTTTGGTTCCGCCGTCGGGTCCGGCTATCCCCGTAACCGCCACTGCCACATCTGCTTCCATCGCCTTAGCGGCTCCTGTTACCATCTCACAGGCCGTCTGTTCGCTGACTGCACCAAACGCTGCCAGTGTTTCTTCTTTTACACCTAAAAGTTTTACCTTTGCTTCGTTGGCATAGGTTACAAAACCACCTTTGAATACAGCGGACACGCCGGAAACACTGACTATTTTGGAAGAAATCAGTCCACCGGTACAGGACTCTGCCGTTGTGAGCGTCAGACCTTTTTTCATCAGCATATCTGCTACGGTTTTCTCAATCTTACTGCTTGTCATGGTTACACTCCTGTTAGAACATCCATACCTTTTGTACAATGCATTGTGTAATGCACGCACTATAACAATTTGGCATCCTACTTGGTATCTGCCATGACACTTCTGTTTTTCCACACATAATCAATCAGGGAAATTACGGTAAGTGCCAGCGCAACCCACATAATAATATCTGTCAGAATCTGATATCCGCCACGAATGGATTCGGGAATTACCTCGTTGTTGGCAATCATCAGACAAACCATAATCATCTGGAACGTAGTCTTAAACTTGCCCCAGTAGTTTGCAGCAATCACTACGCCTTTATCGGAAGCCACCAGTCTGAATCCGCTGATAATAAACTCTCTTGCAATGATAATGATAACTATCCATGCGGGAATACGTCCCATTTCTACCAGACAAATCATGGCAGAACAAACCAGAAGCTTATCTGCCAACGGGTCCATAAACTTACCAAAATTGGTTACCAGATTATACTTTCTGGCTATTTTACCGTCTACAAGGTCTGTCAGACTGGCAATAATAAAAATCGCCAGTGCAATAAAATCTACATACTTCAGAGCGCCGCCAAAAATAGCAGTAAACCATCCCCACTCATGGAATCCTCCCAAAAGGAGAATCACAAAGGGCACAATTAAAATCATTCTGAATATAGTCAGTTTATTCGGTAAATTCATGATATATCTCTCCTATCAAATCATATTCATTACAACCGGTTATCCAGACATTCATCATATCTCCGGTCATCAAATTGGCCGTGGTATCCACAAATACATAACCATCCACACCGGGAGCATCCTTATAGGTACGTGCCACATACACATCATCTTCCGCTACTTTGCCTTCCACAATAACCGTCAGAACTTTACCCACCATTTCCTCTGCTTTTTCAAAGGCAATGGCCTGTTGTAATGCCATCAGTTCCTCCCTGCGTTCTTCCTTTATTTCCTCCGGCACCTGGTCCTCCATAATTGCCGCAGGGGTATCTTCTTCCTGAGAGTATGCAAATACCCCCAGTCTGTCAAACTCCATCTCATCCACAAAGGCAAGCATCTCCTGATGGTCCTCATCGGTTTCACCGGGGAATCCGGCAATCAGTGTGGTACGCAGACAAATCTCCGGTATCTCTTTACGCAGCTTTGCTATCATTTCACGCAAATCAGCCTGAGAAGTGCGTCTTCCCATTCGTTTTAAAATCCTATCGGAAGCATGCTGGATGGGAATATCCAGATACTTACATACTTTATCTTCTGTTTTGATTGCTTCAATTAATTCATCCGTAATCTCTTCCGGATAACAGTACAAAATACGTATCCAATCAATACCATCTATTTCTGCCAGCTTGTGCAACAATTCCGGCAAACTCTTTTTACCATACAAATCCTGTCCGTACAATGTAGTTTCCTGGGCAACCAGAATCAGTTCCCGCACACCGCCTTCTGCCAGCGTTTCCGCTTCCTTTACTAACACCTCCACAGGTACGGAACGGTACTTACCGCGTACTTTGGGAATGATGCAATAGGTACAGTGTTTATCACAACCTTCCGCAATTTTTAAATATGCGTAATGTCCACCGGTAGTTACCACTCTTTTCTTACCGTAAACCGGTGTATCGTTAATATTCCTAAAATACTCGCCACCTTTTTGTGCTACGGTTTCTTCCACAGCTTCCACAATCTTATCAATTGCCATGGTACCGATAATGGCATCCACTTCCGGTATTTCCGCCTTAATTTCTTCTCTGTATCTCTGTGCCAGACAGCCTGCAGCTATTAATGCTTTTAAGTTGCCGTTTTGTTTAAGCTGTGCCATTTCAAGGAGGGTATTGATACTTTCCTCTTTTGCATCCCCAATAAAACAACAGGTGTTTACTACGATAACATCTGCCAGGGTTTCATCATCCGTAAATTCATAGCCATGTTCTAAAAGCTGTCCCAACATCATCTCAGAATCCACCAGATTCTTGTCACAGCCCAAAGAAATGAATGTAATCTTCATATTTCCTCTCATCCTGCCACTAATTCGGCTCCGGAACATAATTATTCCTATATAGTAACGAAAGAGAAATGCCGGAACCGGTATTTCTCTTTGCTATTGTACATTTTACCTGTTATTCTTCTTCATCATTAATAATTTTAATTTTGCCTTCGTTTAATTCTTCCACTGCAATAGAAAGAGGCTTCTTTCCATTGTCATCTACCAGAGGTTCATCCCCTGCGATAATCTGTCTTGCTCTTTTTGAAGTTGCCATAACGATGGAATAACGGCTGCTTACTACAGGTTCCTCACCGGGTTCCACGTCCGCATTAACTACCTTCATTAAATCACTGTAAGATGGATGTAACATATATTTATTCTCCTTTCGACAGAACATTCAGTTCTTCTCTGATTTGATTGATAAACTCTGCATTGCGCATTGGTGCTCTTTTTGCAGCCTGCACGATACTGTGAATTTCTTCTACGCAGGTCTGTAAGTCGTCATTGATAATGAGATACTCATAATCTTCCACGCCCTCTGCTTCCTGCACCGCTCTTTGTAAGCGCTTGGCAATTACTTCGTCACTCTCTGTTCCCCTGCCTCTTAATCTGCGCTCTAACTCAGTAGCATTGGGCGGTGTTACGAACATAGGTAACATCTCGGGAAACATCTCTTTTACCTTACGCATACCCTGAATTTCAATTTCCAGAATCACGTCTTTACCGGCTATAAGCTGTTTTTCCACATAGTCTCTGGGGGTTCCGTAATAATTGCCACAATATTCAGCATACTCTATTAATCCGTTTTGTGCAATCTTTTCTTCAAAATTTTCTCTTGTTGTAAAAAAATATTCTCTGCCGTCTTCCTCTCCCGGCCTGGGATTTCTGGTTGTCATGGAAATAGAAAGCGCATAATTGTCATACGTTTTCATCAGTTCCTTCATCAGTGTACCTTTGCCTGCACCGGAAAAGCCGGACAAAACAATCAAAATACCTTTTTGCATCTTATTTTCCACCTTTTATTGCTCTTTACTTTATCGCCCTTACCCCAAACGCTATTCTTCCGATTCCTGCATTGCCTCCAACCGTTCTGCAGTGCCGCCTTCCCCGGTTGCAGCCTGGGCTCTGCCTGCAATGGTTTCCGGCAAAAGGGCCGATAACACAATCTGGCTGTTCTCCATTACCAGTACCGCTTTGGTCTTACGTCCCTGGGTGGCATCAATCGCCATTCCTTCTTCCTTTGCCTTCTGCACCATGCGCTTTACCGGTGCGGAATCCGGACTGACAATGGCAATGATTTTACCGGTATTTACAATATTTCCGAAACCGATATGAATCAGTTTATCCATGCTTACTAAAACCTCTCTGTATCAAATGTTTGAAGCAGTATCCAAACATACATAACTGTACGACACTCTTTGTTTCAATTCCGTACCTTATTCAATATTCTGAATCTGTTCACGTACCTTTTCGATTTCCGTTTTTAAATCAATGGCGCGTGCAGAAACTTCCAAATCAGTAGTTTTACTTAAGATAGTGTTAGCTTCTCTGTTCATTTCCTGTGCAATAAAGTCAAGCTTACGTCCTACGCTGCCGCCTTCATTCAGTGCAGCCTTTGTAGCTTCGATATGGCTTGCCAGACGCACCAGTTCCTCATCCACACAAACCTTGTCTGCAAAAATGGTAACTTCCATAATCAGACGGTTTTCATCCACCTGCGCATCCTGCAACAGGTCCTTTACTTTATCGTAAAGCTTCTGCTTGTACTCAGCCACAATCTGAGGAGAACGCTCTGTGATAAATGCAACATGTTCTAACATGCCATCCAGCTTACCGATTAAATCATTCTTTAAGTTTTCTCCTTCTTTGATGCGGGTTTCCACAAAACCTTCCGCAGCCTGCTTTAAGGCCTTTTCCAGTTCCTTCCACATCTCATCGGTATCTTCTTCCTGCTCCTCCAAAGTAAAAACTTCGGGATATCTGGCAAGAGATGAAATTCTGATATCTTCCTCCAGACCAAAGTCTAAAGCCATTTGCTTTAAGTAGTTAAAATATTCTGATGCGATTTCTTTGTTGTATTTTACGCAACTGTTAGTTTCCGAAAAATCTTCGTAAGAGATAAATAAATCCACTTTACCTCTCTGAATATATTTTTTCAGTTCATTTCTGATAGAGGATTCAAAGAAGTTTAACTTCTTGGGCATCTTGATATTCACATCAAGATATCTGTGATTGACTGATTTCATCTCTACCGTAAACTTACGGTTTCCTTCCATCAGCTCACATCTTCCGAATCCGGTCATACTTTTAATCATTCGTGCTCCCTCCGCCTGCCCCACAGGCTGTTTTTTCTACAATAATATCCTTCTCGTATGTAATCTAAGCTTCTCTCTTTCGAGCCAAATGGCATATTTTTACATACTATTTTATTATAGTAGAAAGTGGAAAAGTAGTCAAGTAAAGGTGCTTATTTCCCCACCAGCATAATCCCCGTTATATCCGCCTCAATCGCCATAGAGAAGTTCGTATAGTACACCACAAATCCGGGTTTGGCACCATTTGGCTTCTTCACATGTTTTTTCTGGATATAATCCACTTCTACCTTTCCCTGCTCACGGCCTGCGGAATAGTAGGCCGCCAGACGGGCAGCTTCTTCGAAGGTTCTATCCGGCATCTCTTCATTATTTTTCAGTTTCACGATAACATGGGAACCGGGGCAGCCCTTTGCGTGGAACCACCAGTCATTACCGGTAGCAAATTTAAAGGTAAGCTCCTCATTCTGGAAATTATTTTTTCCTACATACATATCGTAACCGTCACTGCTGATATAATGGAAGGGCTTACTGGTAACTTTTACTTTCTTACTGCCGCCTTTTCTGCGAATATAACCACTTTCAATCAATTCCTCTTTGATTTCCACCAAATCCTCTTCCCCTACGGCAATATCCAGTGCTGCGCTGATGGAGCGAAGGTGTTCAATTTCTTTTTTGACTTCTTCGGTCAATTCAGACAAAGCTTCATAAGTACGTTTCATTTTACCGTACTTATCAAAATACTTCTTTGCATTTTCAGTGGTAGTAAGAGTCGGGTCCAAGGGAATGGTAACCATTTCATTGGTATAATAATTTAATGCCTCCATGGATTTTGCACCCTCAGGTACACCGTAACCATAAGTATTTAAGAGTTCTCCCCAAATACGATAGGTCTCCCTTTTTTCGGTATCCTTCATCTGCTGTAACTGAAGGTCATATTTTTTAACATTACGCTCCAGGGCGGTCTGTACAATCTTACGCAGGTCTACAGACTTCTGTCTGATACGGGTAATGGCATTTTTCTCCGCATAATAACTTTCTAAGAGATTTGACATGGAGTCAAAATTTTTAACATTTTTGTATATGGTAAGTGGAAAAGCCGCAAATTCCACAGGTTTCTCTCCCTCATAGGCAATGCCCGGTGCAAAGTCCCCCGCTTGTACTGCCTGCATAACCTTATTCCACTCTGCAAACAGTTTCTGTACGTCGCCCCCGGCAAGTGCTGCGGTAGGCAGTTCTGCGTCCACACCGGCACGGTAACAGATTTCCTGTGCCATAATGGGCGAAATACCGGTGTAAGAGGTATATAACGCTTTGAAAACAGGCATAGGTGCTGTCTGTACCGTTTCTGCAAAAGAAGCTGCCTCAGTTTCCAAAGGATTCTGCTTGTGAGTGGTATCTGCTACAAAGTAAGGTTTTCCGGGTAATACCTCACGGACGGAGCTTACCAGACCGGATATATGCTTGATACTGTCAATAATCATGTCCTTATCGTCACAGAAAATAATATTACTGTGCTTGCCCATGATTTCCACAATCAGTTTTTTCTTACACAAATCCCCCATCTCATTAAGATGTTCCACACCGATATGGACAATTCGCTCTAACCCCGGCTGCGTAACTTCTACAATCCTGCCGTTTTGCAGATGCTTACGCAAAAGCATACAAAAGCCGGGCGCCGTTAAAGGCGCCTGCTTGTTTTGTTCCGTCAGATAAATAAGCGGCAGGGAAGCCCCTGCCGAAATAAGCAGCCTGTATTGACCGGTCTGTGCCTTTATCGTTAAAAGCAATTCATCCGGTTCCGGTTGTGCGATTTTGTAAATTCGGCCTCCTATCAGAAGGTCATTCATTTCTTTTACCACATTTGCGATGGTAATTCCGTCAAAAGCCATATGTGTTCCTTTCAGAGGGTGTTATTGAGGAAATTTGTTTTGAAATGGATTCTTTGGAAATTCTGCTATTTATTACCGTCGGAAGTGCTTGTGCCAGGCATTCCGCCGAACCTCTATACGCAAAATCGTGTCAGCAATGGCTTCCACGATTTCAGAGTTTCGACTCCATGGCACCAAAAACTTCCTGTAGTAATAATTAGCAGAATTTCCAAAGGTCAACTTCAAACAGATTTCCGCTACAACAGCCTGCATTTTTTAGCCAGTTTTACGATAAGGTGTCCTTTAGGTAATGCTCTTAATTCAGCTTCGGTAATTCCCCTTAATACAATTTCCAGTACGAAGTACACGAAACAGCCAATCAGTATGGCTGTAAACAA
>JAZNNL010000014.1:0-5636 GCA_045580245.1 Lachnospiraceae bacterium | reverse complement strand
AGAAGCAGCACTGAAAAAAGAGGACGACAGATTAAGCAGGGAACGGCTGGCGGCATTACAAAAGGAATTGGCAGAATCAAAAGAAGAATTTGCAGGTAAAAAAGCCCGTTGGGATAATGAAAAAGCATCTGTTGACAGACTTTCCGCTTTGCGGGAGGAAATTGATAACGTCAATTCACAAATACAGATAGCACAAAGAGAAGGCAACTTGGAAAAAGCGGCAGAACTTTCTTACGGGAAGCTGCCTGCGCTGAAAAAACAATTGGAGCAGGAAGAGGAGCAGATAAATGCATCCGAACTTTCCCTGGTGCATGAAAGTGTATCCGAAGAAGAGATTGCCCGTATTATTTCCAGATGGACAGGAATACCGGTTGCGAAGCTGACGGAGAGTGAACGTAATAAAACCCTGCACCTGGATGAAGAACTGCATAGACGGGTTGTGGGACAGGATGAGGGCGTGACAAAGGTTTCGGAAGCTATCATGCGTTCCAAGGCCGGAATCAAAGACCCTGACAAGCCCATTGGTTCTTTCCTGTTTTTGGGTCCTACTGGTGTGGGAAAAACGGAATTGGCGAAATCACTTGCGCAGGCACTTTTTGATGATGAAAGCAATATGGTACGCATTGACATGAGTGAGTATATGGAGAAACATGCGGTATCCCGTCTGATAGGGGCACCTCCCGGATATGTAGGATACGAAGAAGGGGGACAACTGACAGAAGCGGTCAGAAGAAAGCCTTACGCAGTGGTATTGTTCGATGAAATTGAGAAAGCGCATCCGGATGTATTCAATGTTTTGCTGCAGGTTTTGGATGATGGCAGAATTACGGACTCCCAGGGACGTACGGTAGATTTCAAAAATACCATTCTGATTATGACTTCCAATATCGGTGCCCAGTATCTGTTAGAAGGAATTGAAGAGGACGGAACCATCCGCCCCGAAACGGAAGCATTGGTGTTTGCGGATTTACGCAATCATTTCAGACCGGAGTTTTTAAACCGTCTGGATGAAACCATTTTATTTAAACCCCTGACGAAACAGAATATTGGTGGTATTATTCATTTGATTATTGCAGATTTGAATAAGAGACTTAGTGACAGGGAACTGAAGGTGGAATTAACCGAAAAGGCTTCGGAATTTGTTGTGGACAATGCGTATGATCCGGTTTACGGTGCCCGCCCGTTGAAGAGATATATCCAGAAACATGTGGAAACCCTTTCCGCAAAACTGATTCTGTCTGATATGGTGGATGAAGGGGATACGATTCTGATAGATGTAGAAGAGGGCGCATTGACTGCGAAAACAGTCAGACAGGACTTTACAAAAGAAGGGCAATCGCGATAATATAAAAGATAGAAATCCGGCGTGATGGATATAATAAAAGAAGAGGGGAAAGAGACCATGATACCTAAGGAACCGGTTATGTTACTCAGTTTCGTGAATTTAAAACTGCGTGATTATTATCAAAGTGTGGAAGAGATGTGTGAAGAACTGGATATTGACCGGAAGGAATTAACCGAAAAACTGGCAGGAATAAACTATCATTATGACAGAGACAAAAACCAATTTATCTAAAAAAGGAAATAAATGCCGGATTTGTACGGGGTGTGGGCTTTGTTTTTCTCAAAGAAACATGAACGTGGTAAGTGATTTTATATTGCCTGGGAATATGGATGAAATGGGGGCGTGCGGGCAGGATATGCCCCCCTATTTCATTGTGGCAGACATAGGAACCACTACGATAGCAATGCAGCTGCGGAGAACAAAGGATGGAAAAGTGTTGCAAACCTATGTGCAGGAAAATCCCCAACGGATATATGGGGCAGATGTGCTTTCCCGGATAGAAGCATCGAAAGATATTGTCATAAAAGAAACAATGCAACAGGTGGTAAAGAATGTCCTGTTGCAGGGAATAAATCAGTTATGCATATCTAAAAACGGTGAAGAAGGAATCCATGCGGCAAACTGCAAACTGGTGATTGCAGCCAATACAACCATGGTACATATATTGATGGGATATGATGTCACCGGGTTAGGACAATTTCCTTTTGTTACGGAAAATCTGGAGGAAATACATACCGTATTGTTTGGATTTGAAACATTGATTCTGCCGGGGATGTCCGCGTTTATAGGAGGAGATATCCTGGCAGATATCGTAGCACTTTCCATGTATAACAAAAGTGGGATTGCTTTATTGGTGGATCTGGGTACCAACGGTGAAATTGTACTTGGTAATCAAAATAAAATGATGGCTACTTCTGTGGCAGCAGGACCGGCCTTTGAGAGTGAAACAGAGAATTTTGGTACGGACATGATGGCACTGGTTGCCTGCTTGCTGGAAAAAGGAATGTTGGATGAAACCGGGCTTTTATGCGATCCCTACTTTGAAGAGGGGATCACAATTGGAGGAATCCGTATCACACAACCGTATATTCGCAGTCTGCAGATGGCCAAAGCAGCAATCTGTACAGGAATTGAAATTCTTGCACAAAAATACGGATTGCAGCACTTAACAGAAATTGATAATGTTTATTTGGCCGGTGGCATGGGGTATTATCTGGATGTAAAAGCAGCTGCCCAAATCGGATTACTGCCTGCGTGTCTTGCGGATAAGGCTTTTGCGGTTGGTAATGCGGTATTGGAAGGTGCTTACCGATATGGAAGAGCCCCCAAACCGGAGATTGCCTGTAAGTGCGAAACCTATAATATGGCAAAAGAGCATACTTTTACCGAAAAATACATTGCAAACATGCAGTTAAACCCTTTACCATAACAGAATGAAACCATATATATTATAGAGTAAGAAACTTTTACACCCCTGTGCATATACTGTAATAATGTATACCATAGGGGTGTAGTATGTTTGGTGCCCAAGAGCCCCGCAGGAGGTTTTTATGAAAAAGAGCAGAGCGATTGCGTTTCTGGCAGGTGCCGGGATTGGTCTGTTCTTTTTTTGTTTGTATCAGATGATGACGGGACAAAGTTTTGCAGGAAAATCAGAAAAAGAGGTGCCTTTGCAGGTGGAGAGTGCGTCAGTACAGGATATGAAAAAAGTTGCACTGACCTTTGATGACGGGCCCCACCCGCAGTATACGGAGCAATTATTGGACGGATTAAGGGAACGTGGGGTAGTAGCTACATTTTTTGTGACGGGGGAACATGCCGCACTGCATCCCGATATTATTTTGCAGATGCATGAAGACGGGCATTTGATAGGCAATCATACATATAGCCATATCCAACTTTGTGAGGGAAACAGGGATATGTTTAAAGAAGAGCTGGTTGCTACCAGTCATGTGATTGAAGAGATTATCGGGGAAGAGGTTTGTTATGTCAGACCGCCATATGGGGTGTGGGACAAAAAATTGGAAACAGAATTGGATATGATCCCTGTTCTGTGGACGGTGGACCCATTGGACTGGTGTTTGGCGGATGCAGGGACAATTGTAAAAAAGGTATACGCTGATGTAGAAGAAAACGATATTATATTGTTACATGACTATTATGACACATCCGTAACCGCTGCATTGGAAATTGTGGATAAACTAAGGGAACAGGGATATGTTTTTGTGACGGTAGATGAAATTTTGTTCGATTAATTTGTTGGTAAATTCAGTAAAAAAGATAAGTAAAAAAAGGCTTTTTTATTTGCATAAAAAGGGTTTTATGATATAATAAAAAAAATGTCTTTTTACAGACGTCGGAACGGAGTTTTCTATGGTTGCGAACAAAAGAGTAATCGGTGTATGTCTGACACAAGTTGAGGACAGAACCCATGCAGATTATGTGAATTATTTAAGAAGTGTTGCAGCAAAATACAATTATAAGGTAATTGTATTTAATAGTGTTGTGGATTTTTATTATAATGATTTATATGATGAGGGTGCAAAATCCGTTTATAATATTATTAATTATGATTTGGTAGATATTCTGGTTGTATTTTCAGATTATTTCTTTAATAAAGATATCCCGGACAGCATCATTACCCAGGCAAAAGCACATAATGTGCCGGTAGTGCTGATGAATTATACTGCAGAAGGATGCTACTCCATTATCAAAGATTATAAAGAGAACTATAAGGAAGTCATTAACCATGTTATCAGGGAACATGGTGTGACAGATACCTTTTTTATAGCAGGCAGGCAGCAGAATGATAAGGATACGGAAATCCGGTTGCAGTGTTATAAAGAGGCACTGGCTGAAAACGGACTGGCATTTGACGAAAGCCAAGTGGCTTATGGTGAATATTGGGCGACGCCTACCAATGTGATTATAGACAGATTGATTGAAAACGGTAAAAAGTTGCCACAGGCT
This sequence comes from Lachnospiraceae bacterium, assembly GCA_045580245.1. GTDB lineage: Bacteria > Bacillota > Clostridia > Lachnospirales > Lachnospiraceae > Acetatifactor. The sequence continues at coordinate 1,321 of JAZNNL010000014.1, read as the reverse complement.
TTTATTTGTGCCAATGATTTTATGGCAATTGCTGCTTGTGAGAGATTGGAAAAGCACGGGTATCGTGTGCCGGAAGATGTGATCGTAACCGGGTTTGACGGTGTGCTGGAAGCAGAATATTTTTATCCCCAGTTAACCACATGCAAAGAAAAACTGGATGAATTGGCAGAATTGACCATTGATGTGGCAAATAAAATTCTGGATGAAAAAATTCCCTGTCAGATATTTGTAGAGAAATACGAACCGATTATTTCGGAATCATGCGGGTGTAAAGTGCATACACAGTTTAGCCGCAACAATACCAGACCACTGTTGCGTATGATACATGATATGGAAAGACGGGAGAACAGTGTGTATGAGTGGATAGACAGGGTGCTTGCCCATGAAAATCTGCGTCATATCGGCAGTATGTTTGCCCAGAGAATTATGCCGGATTCTTATGTATGTATTAAAAAGCAGTTGGTGCGTGCGGTTTTGGATAATGAAGCCGTAGATGCCGATGAAATCAGCGATGGTTCTTATATAGCTATTCCTTCCATGTATAATTCGGATTATAACAATGGAAAGTTGCAAAAGCTCAGCATAGATAAGCTGTTGCCGAATTTGGAGGAATGGGCAGAGGATGATTCGGTTTACGTATTGACCGCCATTTTTGTGGGCAGAACTGTAGGTGGCTATTATGCGGCAACTGTAGATGATGTGCTGGGAAAAGCGGGACAAATCAGCAGATTGGCTAAAACTGTCAGTATTGTAGCAAAAGTAATCTGGAACGATTATAAACAGAAACGTCTGCGTCAGAGTGTGGAAAATGCGGCACTTACGGACGTTGTAACCGGATTGCCCAATTTGAAAGGGGCGTTAAAATGGTTTGATGAGTTTTCTTCACAGCAGGAAAATAGGGAAAAAACCATTACGATATCTGTATATGGTATGCCCAAGTACAAATATATCTATGAAAATTACGGTATACAGGATATTGAAGAAGCGGTATGTAAGGTTTCTGAATTGTTGCAATTTGCAAACCCTACAGATTGCTTTATCGCCCGTGTTACAGAGGAAAACTTTATTATCATTAACTATCTGCAGCCGGGAATGGAATCGTCTGCAGTAATAGATAAGGCAACTACAGCATTTTATGGTGGGATTGAAAGATATAATTCATCCAATAATAAGGAATATTATGTGGAAGTGAATGCCGGTTGTACAGTAGTATATCCCGGTTGGGACGGAACACTGGAATCTTTCATTAAGTTAGCAAATAATGAAATGTATATTAACCGCCTGAAACAGGGATTGGGAGTTGCTGTCAAAGAGGAGAACA
>JAZNNL010000013.1:0-14087 GCA_045580245.1 Lachnospiraceae bacterium | reverse complement strand
TATTATCCGGTCAGGTACAGTGATTTCATAAAGAGAGGCTATGACCAAATGACAGATTATGATATTTACCCCAAAAAGTTTCCTTGCAGACTCGCTCCCGCTCCGTGATAAACGTAGCGGTACTAGGCGCGAAACCTTCTCTGCAAGAAGGCTTCTTGCCAAGTGCCGACGTTTACCAAGGGTCTGCGCCGGAAAGCTTTTTGGTGGCAAATATCTGAATCTGTCATTTGGTCATAGCCTCTCTTTATGAAATCACTGTACCTGACCGGATAATACCAAATCCAGCATGTGTGCAAGCGGGTAACAGGCATTCATGGCTTCTTCTAAGGTATTACTGTTATCCCCCAGTTCCACAAGAAGGGAACGCCCCCGTAAATGCATATTGTACCGGTATTGTTTTACGTATATATTTCTGGTAAGTCCCGGATAATATTCACCTGCCACTTTCTGCATTTGGAACGAAAATGCCAAATTCTCTTCCAGATAAGGATTATACAGATAATCAATACTACCGTTTTGGGTACTTCTGGATATTCCGTTAAAGAACATGAAGCGTGCCGTTTTTCTTCCGTCTATATTCACCACCATATCTCTGGCAGGATTTGCGGCATCCCTATGTAAATCAATCACCACCTGTATGGAAGGATTCTCTTCCAACACTTTCTCCAATCCCGGCAAAGAATTTCCATACGCATCATCTCTTACGGAATCATAGACTTCCGTGTGATGTAACACAGAATATCCATATTGTTCTGTTAAAATTTCTGCCAAAAAGTCACCTACCCCCACTACAGTCTGTGAAGCATCTCCGGGTACCGAATCTGCATAGCCTTCCGAAGCGTGGGTATGATAAATCAAAATCTGGGGCCCTGCACTTTCTTTGGGAATCCTTAAATCCGTACTCATAAAGCTGTCTATATTAAACAAATCACTTCCTGCCAATGCATACCTGTCTATGGTATAGAATGTGGACAAAAGGGTTTCATAATCCCTGTATAAATTCAAATCATAGGACATTACTTTTTTTGCCTCTGTAAATCCCAACGATTGGTTTTCCTGCAATAAAAGCTCCTGTAATGCAAGGTCTTCTTCTATTTTTGCTTCTTCTGCACTTGCACCCGATGCCGATTGCATATTTTCCTGTAAATAAGATTCCGTTTCCGGTCTGCTGCCTTCATCCCCTTCTCCATTAAGAATCTGTAACGTAACCTCTTCTTTTGTCTCGATATCCTCTACCGAGTAGGTTGGTAAATCCACATCGCCTTCCCCGTACCCATAAAGTGGCATAAACCCCTCTATACTGCTTTTTACCAAAACAGAAGCCTCATCCGTTTCCTGTACCATATATGTAAAAAGGGGAAGAAAGAACTTTTCTTCTCCCACCCCACCTGTCAATATCAAAAGAATAAGCAAAAGTGCCACCGCGGATATAAAACGATGGTCCCCTTTTCCTGCTTTTTTAAAGTGCATACCTGCGTCCACCTTTTCCTTTATTTGGCCGGGTTGTCTGATTAAAACCAAATATCTATCCAAATATATGCAAAAGGCAAAAAAACTATGCCAAATCCAATGCCAGATTAATTCCTTCCGAAACCGTAAAGCTGACTCTTTTTATAACCGCATCAATATCTTTGCCCGTAACATACATATTAAGCAAATCGGTAAACTCATTTCTGCAATTTTCTATAAAACAATGCCTGTCTGCTTCACTCATTTCTCCCACGATTCTTCCCATGGCATCCCCTACAATGGTAGCCGCATCCACCACAGTAGGAATGCCGATTGCTATTACCGGAATTTCCATACTTTCTTTGGTCAGTGCATTCCTGTGATTCCCCACACCGGAACCGGGATGAATGCCGGTATCCGTAATCTGAATAGTCCGGTTTAACCTTTTTGTACTCCGCGCAGCCAATGCATCTACCACAATCATCACATCCGGTTTTATCTGTTGCACAACACCCCTTACAATTTCAGCAGCCTCCATACCGGTTTTCCCCATCACTCCCGGTTCTATACTGCTAATGGTGTGCATTCTCGTCTTATTATAGGCAGCTTTCCCATACTCTTTTATAATATGTCTGGTAATAAACAGATTATCTACCACATTGGGCCCCAACGCATCAGCCGTAACCTCCCGGTTTCCCAGCCCTACAACCAAAACACTTTTTTCCTTTTCTGCCTCCGGTAAGATATCCAACAATTGTTTTGCCAGCACTTGTGATATATCCCTGCGATATCCTTCATCCGGTTCCAAAAGCCCCGGTGCTTCAATGGTAATATAATTCCCCATGGGTTTTTTCATGGCTCTGGCACCGTTTTTGGTGGTTATCTGCACCTTTGTGACCTTGATATCGCTCTCCTCATCATATGATTCTTCCAAAATAACTCCATGCAGCTTTCCATCCGCATCCTGCATGCTTTCTCTGGCCTCCAGTGCCAAATCCGTTCTTCCCTGAAAACAATTCATTTTTACCTCACATTCTGCCTTTTCGGGGAGCAAAAAGGTATCACACATCCTCTCCCACCATCGCCGGTACATTTTTTACTATTTTTTGCAAAAAACCATAAAATATGTATTGACATTTTAGAATTACTACTCTAAAATAAAATGCGTATGTTTACATGGGTCTTCCGTGTCTGGCCTATATGAAACATTTTCTTAAAAACTAGACGATCAGAAAATGGAGGTGTAGATCTTGGCTAATATCAAATCTGCAAAGAAAAGAATTTTAGTAACTCAAACTAAGACTGAAAGAAATAAAGCTATTAAGTCCGGCGTTAAGACTGCTATTAAGAAAGTACATGCAGCTATCGAATCCGGTGATAAGGCTGCAGCTGCTGCTGCTTTAACCGCAGCAACCAAAGAAATCGATATGGCTGCTACTAAGGGAGTATATCACAAAAACAATGCTTCCAGAAAAGTATCCCGTTTAGCTTCTGCAGTTAGCAAAATGGCTTAATTGTTTCGGATTATATTTTATACAAAACAAAAGCACTCATACCGTCATGTGAGTGCTTTTTTGATTTCCGGTTTCAAGAAACGGCATCTGTCCCTGCAAGAACTCGCTCTCGCTCCTATTTTTGTATTACCATATACTCAAACCATAAGAACTGTTCATATTTCAGGGTGTAGCTTTCCGTAATATCAAAGTTAACTACGTTCTTGTCGATAACGGTTTCTCCGTCTTCTTTTACCCATTCGCTTTCTTCTATTTCCACATTTTCCATAATAAACACGGGGTATTCCTCATCACTGTTCTTTCTCTGAATACATACCGCATAAACTTCATCATCTTCTGTGTATATATAGTGATAAGAGGATATATCCGGTATAGGGGAAGCATCCTGCATAATCAGCTCTTGAAACTCCCAGTCCTCTTCGATAATCCCTTCTTTTTCCAGACAGGCCAAAATGTCTTCCCTTGTTTGTTCCGTTACACATCCGGTCAACGTACAGGCCAGTATAACCGACAACAGAAATATACTTATTCGTTTCTTCCGCATATGATATCTTCTCCCCTTTTGATTATCCTCTTCTGGACCCGCCACCCATACGGGACCCGCCACTGCTTCTGCCACCGCCTGACCGTGAGCCGCCACTGCTTGAACTGGTTTGAATCACACGGCTGGTTACATATTTATTGACCAATTGGTCGGTTCTGACCTTGAACTGTACACTGCCGTTCTCTACGTAGGTGGAAGCAGTGGTAGTCTTACTGCCTTCTTTAGTTTTCATATGGGTTGCAATAAAGATTGTTGCCGCTACAATTGCAATGATAAACAGTATAAAGGGGGACAGATTGATTTTATTTGCCTGTCCGGACATTTCGCGGTACATATTTTCGATATAATACTTGTAAGCCTCGTAGGGGTCAATTTTTGCTTTGTAGTAAATATCATCCAAAAGGTCCGAAATCATGGAATCGGAATAATGATTCCACACACGGCCTCCATGGGTTACATGCAAACCCTTCTCTATAGGATGCCAATTATGTAAAAGCAGGGCGCCGTCACCGTTTTGTCCTGCCACATTGTAACCGAACCCATTGTCTATAAAGAAGCTCTCTGCGTATTCCGTAATACTCCACTCCCAGTTATAGTCCGTATCCTCCGTAATTCCATACATATCATACAGGGACTCATCAATGGTAACCAGTACAATATCACATCCGATTTGCTTTTCACGTTTTGCAATCAATTCTTCCAAATCCCGTTCTTCAGAATTGGTTAATACATCTGCATAGTCAAAAACACGCTCTTCCGGTGCCTCTGTATTTTTTCTGACATATATTTCACCGGGTATAATCGCTCTGGCAACCGCTACAAAGATGGTAATTGCCATCAGTGCACCAAGGGCAATAAATATCCATTTAAAATAAGAAAAATACTGTTTCATTACAGCCCCTCCTTAGAAGAATAAAAGTAACTGACGCACTAACATCAGTCCTGCAAACAGGGAAGCAAATACCGTTGCCCCATATCCCCATACTTTTTGTGTGGAAATAGGTACTTTTCCAATAATCTTACCGGTCTGTCCGTTAATATGAAATCTGTAATTTTCCCCTTTATAGGTATAATTATAAATCCAAACGGGCAAAAGGGCATAATTGGTTTCGGTCCTTTGCAATGTCACTTCATTATTTACACTGCTGGTAAGACCTACATATCCGGTTATACTCTGCTTTAAGATATTTTCTGCATCTGTTTTCGCCTTGTTAACTGCGCGTTGTTCTCCGGCCAAAGCATCCTGATTATAACGCTCTGCAAAAAATCCCGACATATATTCTTCTTTAAACTGTTCCAGTGCCTTATAGTCAAAAGGTTCCATTAAATCCATGGTAGCATCCGGCATTGCATCAGAAGAATCCACCGGCATCTTATCAAAATCCACTTCCATATCTCTGACAATATGGTAAACACTGGTTTCCGTATACTCTTTATTACCACTGACCCACTTACGGATTTTGTTACCATGTCCGTCAAACCGGCCCCTTACATGATAATCATACATCCAGAAGGGCACATACATCCCCTCCATGGAATTCAATTTTACTTCAGACAAAAAGTCGCCGGGTGCAAATACACAGGATTTAAACTTGGTACGCATCATTTCTTTGACCTGTTCTTTGCCAAATTTAAAGGGAATGATCAGATGGGGTGTGTACTCGCCTGTTACTCTCTCATCAAACACAATATAATTGTCACAGTAAGGACACTTGGATGCGGAAGTATATTGATTGACTTCTATGGGACCGCCACAATTGATGCATACCGATAAAGACTCTCCTGTAGTTGTCTTTTCGTTACTTTCAACACTATCGCAATATGGACAATACATTTTTTGTCTCTCAGGGCTGTATACTACATTACCACCACAGTTTTTGCACTTAAATACCATGTATTTTGCCTCCTTACCATAATAAAAACTTATTTTACATTATATCAAAATATGACAAATTGTGCAATGCATGTTAAAGGAAAGAGGGCTGTTATCACAGCCCCTCTCATAGTTTATTCTACTCTTATCACTTCAAATTTTCCTACAATATGCTTATTAAAAAACGCAGTTGGATTTTCCACACTGCGCCACTCATACCATATATATTCAGGAACATCATAAAACCAGAAAACTTCCCCACCGAAAGTTTTAATTTCCAAAATCGCAAAAAGTGCATCATACCCTATGCCGGATAACCCCTCTGTCAGAGTTTTCATCCGAAACATTTCAACCGCAATTAGTCCTATTTTTGTTTCTACAAAGCATTCTCTTGTGTTTTTACCACTTTTCATAAAAAATCTCTCCTTGTTTGTAAAATCAAAAAAAAGCCATCCGAAACACCCGGATGGCTTTAATCTGTTCACATTATTTTATAACAAGTATCAAAATGGTCCCCTATCACCTGAACATACACACTTCTACATACGCCAGATACTGTTTCATCAACCGCACCTTCTGCTCTTTCGTACAATTGGCAAGATATTTTTCCAAATCAAAATCCTCCTGTTTTGTACCTGTAATCAAATAGGTGGAATCAATGTGCAGTTTTTCAAATAACATTTTTATTTTTTCTAAGGTAAGCCCAACCTGGCCTGCCTCAATCTTTCTATAGTGGTCGTCGGTTATCTCCAAAGCCTCAGCCATATCTGCCTGCGACTTATGTAAATTATCCCTGATTTCCCGTAATCTGGCTCCAATCTCCACATTAATATCTTTCTTTTCCCTATTCATTGCGCTACCGCCTTCTCGTAATATGTATTATCATAACAATATAAAAAGGCTTGCAATAGTGCACATTGTAACCATTTTTACCGCACATCGTGCCGTCGTTTCCAGTGTAGACAATTTTCTATTGTTTATACATAGAATGCTTTTGTTATTTTAAAACTTTTTTAGGCTAAAAGTACTATTTTTATCACTTTTAGTACTAAAGTCCCAATCACTTTTATCCGATATATATAATAGCAATACAGTAACTATTCAAATATACATCCAGGGAGGGATAACCGCAGCAAAGGGACTTACTGATATTTTTATGGTTCACACTGTAACGGCAGTATCTTTGACTAAGAAAGTATCGGAAGATGCCCGTCGTACTCCTGACAGTTACAGCAGCAAAAAACCAAACCCTCATACCTTTTCCAGTTTTTTGGAAGAAGAAATTCAGGAAATAAAAGCTGCTCCTAACAACTGTCATACCGTTACTTACGGTACCGACCGCAAGCTTCACACCTTTCTTTATCAGCCGAGAGACTACCATCTGATGCGTTAGCGCACAAAAAAACAACCACACCAATGGGTGTGGCTGTTTTTTTTACAACTATAATCAATCCTATCAATAATTAGCGGATACCATACTTTTCAATAATATAGTCCATATCTTTGTCGCCTCTGCCGGATAAGCATACCAGGATAGAACCCTTACCCATCTTCTTTGCCAGTTTCATGGCATATGCAACTGCGTGGGAGCTTTCGATTGCAGGAATAATACCTTCCATCCTGGAAAGGGTAAAGAATGCATCGATGGTTTCCTCATCATCTACCACGTCATATTTTACTCTGCCCAAATCATGTAAAAATGCATGTTCAGGACCGGAAGAAGGATAATCCAGACCACTTGCTACAGAATATACGGGAGCGGGCTCTCCGTTTTCATCCTTAAGCATGATACTGTTAAAGCCGTGCATAATACCTTCGGTACCATAAGTTAAACTTGCCGCATGGTCACCTAATGCAGTACCTCTTCCCAAAGGCTCAACACCATAAATATCAACAGGATCATTTAAGAATCCGGAGAACATACCCATTGCGTTAGAACCACCGCCTACACAGGCAACAACTGCATCCGGTAACTCACCGGTCATTTCCTTAAACTGTTCTCTTGCTTCAATACCTACCACACTCTGGAAATCGCGGACCATCATGGGGAAAGGATGAGGTCCTAATACAGAACCGATACAATAAATTGCATCCTTATACTCTTTGCAGTATGCATCAAATGCTGCATCTACTGCTTCTTTTAAGGTTGCCAGACCATGGGTTACTTCTACTACATTGGCACCTAAAATCTTCATTCTGGCTACATTGGGAGCCTGTTTCTTAATATCTACGGCACCCATATAAATATCACATTCCAAACCGAAATATGCTGCAGCAGTTGCTAACGCTACACCGTGCTGGCCTGCACCGGTTTCTGCGATAACTTTCTTTTTACCCATATATTTTGCAAGAAGTGCTTCCCCCATACAGTGGTTTAACTTGTGTGCACCGGTATGGTTTAAATCTTCTCTCTTTACATAAATCTGTACGTTACCGATAGAACCGGAAAGTCTCTCCAAATAGGAAATAGGGGTAGGTCTTCCCTGGAATTCTTTACGGATACGACGCAGTTCACTGATAAATCTACTGGATTTACAGATGGTAAAATACGCTTCGTTAATTTCTTCCATCGCCTGCTTTAATTCAGGGGATACATACGCACCGCCGTATTTCCCGAAATAACCGTTTACATCGGGATAATTCTTTAAATAAGTGTCAAAATCAATATTGTTAAATACCATAATTTTTTCCTCCGATTTTCAATAATTTAGTTATGGTTTTGTTTCTAATTATAATTCCTGCCCCGCCATCGTTTGGTTAATAACATATGCGCCACCTCCAAAGCCAAAAACAATTCTTCTATTTCCTATCAGGACATATACAAAAACGCCCTTGACAGAAATATCCAATCTGTCAAGGACGAATAAATACTTATCCGCGGTGCCACCTTGCATTCACTTCCCTAAACCGGAAGTGCCCTTTGCGGGATACCTACATATCCCCGACAACTGACGTATGTCTGCACGTCGCAGAATACTCTGTACCAAACGATACATTTGACTGCGCCCTCTGCGGTCCATTTGATAATCTGTGTTTCACCCGATTCTCAGCAACACGGGCTCTCTGTGGAAGCATAACTACCTTTATCTCCGCTTCAACGGTTTATTTATGAAACTGCTTATATTAAATCACTCTGTAATTCATTTGTCAATAGATTAAAAAAATATTTACAGGTTTGATAGTTCAATATATGCTCTGACGCAAAAACTATTCCTATTTTATTTTTAATAAAATTTCTATTTAAATAAAATGAGTCCAGGCACGCTCCTCGGTTTCAGGAAGACCGAACTGCTCTTTGCCAAGTGCAATACTCTTCATCAGAAACACCATATTTCTTGCCAGTACACGCATCGTCTGTTTGCCTTCTTCATCCATCTCTGCTTCGCCCACTCCCCTGCCGTGGATACTGTTCCAATACTGGCTGGATACAACAGGCATATTGGAAATGGTAAAATATTTGTTTAACTCATCAAAGGTAGCAGAACAGCCGCCTCTTCTGGCACATACCACTCCGGCACCTACTTTCATGGTCTTATCAAACCGGGTGCTGTAAAACAATCTGTCCAGACAGGCAATCAATGTTGCATTTGCAGATGCGTAATATACCGGGCTGGCAACCACTAAACCGTCTGCTTCTTCAAATTTCTCCGCCAGCTCATTTACTACATCATCAAAGACACACTTCCCAGCCTGTGCGCAGTGTCCGCAGGCAATGCAACCCCGTATCGCCATATTTCCTATCTGTATATTTTCTACTGCTACTCCGTTTTCTTTAAAAATTCTTTCCATTTCGCGGAGTGCAATGGAGGTATTTCCGTTTACTCTCGGACTTCCGTTAAGAATTAATACTTTCATATTTTATTCCTCTTTATTGCGGCCTACATAATTTGGCTCCTCTTAAAACTCCATTAATTCGGCCATGATTACAAGGTACCTCTGTTCCACCTATTTTATATGGCATGTAGAATCGTTACTTTAATTTACTTTTTATATCTTCTAACAATTGTATAATTTCAGCAAAACCAATAAACAATAAACCACCAACTATACTAATCACTTCTGGTACCAAAAAATGAATCAATGAAAATTCGTATTTATATCCATCTCCACCGGCTATGATAATACTTCCTATAGTGCCTAATATCATTATTATGACACCACAAATTTTAATTAAATTAGCAACAATATTATCAGATGAAATGCCCTCGATTTGTTTGTTTGCATCTGGGATAAATGGGTCAAAAGTAGTTCCACAAGAAAAACATTTTCCGGAAGATTTTTCGTCTATATTCAATTTTGATTTGCAACTTGGACAATGCTCCACTGTACACGCCTCCTTTATCGGACTATTTTCCATTTCAGACAAGTCATTCAATACAAGATCCTCAAATTCAGTAATTGCACATCCCTTGCTCATATAGGATTCCAAATTTGAATAAGACCACACCATTAAGTCCTGAACGTTACCGCTTCGTTCATACGACACACAACTTTTTTCTCCGTACCGTTCCCAATAATTTATAAAACGAGTCGGTAAGTTAAGCTCCTTACATAATATCTCCATTTCTCGTTGGCTTTTACAATGAATAACTATTCCATCCGTAATTTCTTTTGTGCTAATTTCACTCATTCTTTACCCCTTATAAATCTGCATATTCCCTGTTTTTGCTTTTTCCGAGCATCAGGATTGCTTGTCATTTACCCATAAATACATCCGCAATCCGGAACTTCTTCCTCTCGGTAATTTACTTTCTTTTCTGAAATGATATCTTTTTCTGTAGTGACATCACTTATTTTGCCGAATTTATCGGTTTTAACCAACAAGGCGATGGTTTCACAATTGGCAGTCCAGGGGAACTGATCCACCGCTACCGCTCTTTCCACTTCGTATCCGTTTTCCAAAAAGACCTCCAAATCCCTTGCCAGACTGGTAGGCTTACAGGAAATGTAAACGATTCTGTCCACACCGTAATCGATAATTTTAGGCAACGCCTTAGGATGGATACCGTCTCGGGGCGGGTCCAAAATAATCAAATCCGGTTTCTCTTGGATATCATCAAGTACCTTCAATACGTCACCTGCAATAAATTCACAGTTGGTAAGACCGTTTCTTTCTGCATTCTTTTTGGCTGCTTCTACCGCTTCTTCTACGATTTCCACACCGATAACCTTTTTCGCTACAGGTGCCATCAACTGGGCAATGGTACCGGTACCACTGTATAGGTCAAAGACAACTTTGTCAGATGCCTTGTCATTACCGTCAGTCGTCGCCTGCTCATCACCGGCTTTTCTTCCACTCAAATCCCCGATATACTCTCTGGCGGTACTGTAAAGCACTTCTGCTCCAAGGGAATTGGTCTGGAAGAAAGAAAAGGTGGATACCCTGAATCTCAATCCCAGCAGTTCTTCATAGAAAAAGTCCTGTCCATACAAAATGTGGGTTTCATCACTTTGAATCACGTCTGCAATGGAGTCGTTGGTGATATGTAACACACCGGTCAGTTTGCCTTCTAAAGGTAAAGCTTTTAACATCTCGCAAAATCCGTTAATCAGTTCTTCAACGGCAGGCGGGTTCTGGGACGTGGTAACCAGTGCCACTAAAATCTCCCCTGTCTTTACCGCTTTACGCACCAACAAATGCCTTAAATACCCCACGTGGATAAGTCTGTGGAAGAAACTGATATTCTTATCTGCAAAATAGGAAAGCACTTCACGCAAAATAAGCCGGTAGTCAGAATCCACCAGTTTACAGTCATCTACAGTCACAATATCATAAAAACTGCCTCGCTTGTGCATGCCCAGCGCCAGTGGGCCGTCTTTATACTCATCGCCGAAGGAAAACTCCATTTTGTTACGGTACTCATACATCTTAGGGCTTGTTTTGATGCCTTCCCAGATATACGGATTCTGTTTTCCAACCAGCACATGGTCCAACAGTTTCTTTACCTGTTCTTCTTTTATTTTAGCCTGCTCTTCATAACCCAAAGACAGATAAGTGCATCCTCCACACAACCCAAAACGGGAACACGGACTGCCTGTTTCTAAAGGTGATTTTTCCAGCACCTCTAAAAGACGGCCTTCCGCCTTCCCTCTTTTTTGTTTGTTGACGCAGAGACTGATTTTCTGTCCGGGCAGGCTGTTTTTCACGATACAGGTTTCTTCCCCCACACGCACAATTCCTTTGTTGGGAAAATCTACCCGTTCTACAACGCCTTCATATACCTGTCCTTTTTTCATAAAAACCTCTCTCGCTGAACACACCGCATCAAACGGTATTATTCTTCAATTAAATCCTCAAAGATTTCTTCTTCATCGAATTCGTCTTCGAAATCATCTTCGAATTCATCTTCGAAATCTTCCAGATAGTCAGGCTTTAAGTAACGATATACTGCATAAACAATTGCAGCAACTGCTACTACAGCACCGATAATAGCCAGTACCCAGAGGAGAGTGTTACTTTTCTTTTCTTCTTTCTTGTTTAACAATTCGTTCACCTTCATTTCGTTAGATTTTATCATATCGATAAGGGATATTACTTTTTTAACCAGTTTCATACGATTAACCCTTCCTTTCTCTATTCACAAAGCAGTTATTATAGTATACCTCATATTACAAATAGTATATCACAAAGAATTTCATTTTGCTACACTCTTTTCAATTTTGCAAAAGAAGCATACATCACTTTTTGTCCTGCTTTATCAAACATAACCGTAACCTTATAATCCCTGGTTTCTTTTTGCAGGGTAATGACTACCCCTTCACCGTATTTCAGATGGGAAACCCTGTCGCCTTCTTCATAATCCGGCTTTTTCGGGTCTGCAAAACTACTGCCCTTAGAAAGCCCTGCCAAATCGTTTAGCGCACCGATTTCCTTGGAAATATAAGGCTTTCTGGCCGGTGCCGTAGCCTTGGGACGCAAGATTGCCTTAGGTCTTGCATCAAAAGAAACAGCTGAAACACCTGTATAAGAATCTGAACGGTCATCTCCAAAGGATTCCATGGGAGAACTGCCATAATCGTTTCCATATGCACTTTTCTTTAAAGAAGGCAGCGTGTTGTCCATCAGTGCCGCAGGAATTTCTTTTACAAAACGGCTGACGGGGTTGTACTGGGTTTCTCCCCGTAACATACGCATTTTTGCACAGGTTAAAGTCAATTCTTCCCTTGCTCTGGTAATTCCCACATACGCCAGACGTCTCTCTTCTTCCATCTCAGCCTTGTCATCTGCAGTAATGGTCATATAACTGGGGAATACCCCATCCTCCATTCCTGCCAGATATACATGGTCAAATTCCAGTCCCTTGGCACTGTGTAAGGTCATTAAAAGCACTTTGTTATCATTACTTTCCACACCGTCAATATCCGCTACCAGCGCCACTTCCTCCAGAAATTCACTTAAAGAAGGTTCGTCATGGGTTTCTTCATAATAAGCCGCTTTACTGATTAATTCATCTATATTGGCAATACGCTCTTCCGCTTCCGATTCTTCCATGTCTTCAAATTCTTTCAGATATCCGGTTTTATCCAGTATATCTTCAATCAGCTCTTTGACGCCGTAGTATTCCAACTTACTTCGAAAGGTCTGTATCATCAGGACAAAGGGTTCTATCTTCACTGCGGCTTTGCCAAGTGTCATAATCTGTCCGGCTTCCCGCAGGGCATCATAGAAGCTGATATTACGCATATCCGCATAATCCTGCACTTTGTCCATACTGGTAGCACCGATTCCCCGTTTGGGTACATTGATAATTCGTTTTACTGCCACATCATCTTTTCCGTTATCGATGGTTTTTAAATAAGCCAGAATATCTTTGATTTCCTTACGGGAATAGAAATTCACACCACCTACTACATCATAAGGGATACCTTCCGCAATCATTCGTTCTTCCAAAAGGCGGGACTGGGCATTGGTTCTGTAAAGCACTGCACATTCCCCGTATTGTGCTTCCCCTCTTCTGGCTTTATGGACAATATCGTCTGCAATGTATTCCGCTTCTTCGTAAGCAGTATCAAACTGTCTTAAATGAATCCGTTTGCCGCCGTCCTTCTCTGTCCAAAGGGATTTTTCCTTACGGCCTCTGTTGTTTTTAATCACCGCATTGGCTGCATCCAGAATATTCTGGGTGGAACGGTAATTCTGCTCCAGTTTAATCACTTTCGCTTCCGGGTAAACCATTTCGAAATCCAAAATATTGCGGATATTGGCGCCTCTGAACTTATAGATGGACTGGTCATCATCACCCACCACGCAAAGATTGCGGTATTTGTCCGCCAGTAACCGGATTAATTCAAACTGTGCCGTATTGGTATCCTGGTACTCATCCACCATAATATATTTAAAGCGTTCCTGATAGTAATTTAATACTTCAGCATCTGTTTTAAACAACTCTACCGTTTTTACTATCAAATCATCAAAATCCAGTGCATTGTTTTTCTTTAATGCTGTCTGGTACTCTCTGTATACCGCGGCCACCTTCTTTTTATAGAAATCCCCACCGGCATTTAGTTCATACTCAATGGGAGAAATCAGTTCATCCTTGGCAGAAGATATGGCACTTAAGAGGCTTCGCTCCTTGAACATCTTCGGATCTAATTCCAGTTTCTTAATAATACTTTTCATTAAGGTCTTCTGGTCATCCGTATCATAAATGGTAAAATTATTGTCATACCCCAGACGTTCAATATAACGTCTCAATATGCGTACGCA
>JAZNNL010000012.1:0-5653 GCA_045580245.1 Lachnospiraceae bacterium | reverse complement strand
GTTAGAAGTGATATATGGACACGCAGGAACAGATGGCAGTATTGAACTGCCGGGTGTAGTATCCAGAAAGAAACAGCTGGTTCCGGCGCTAATACAGGCGATTCAGCAGATTTAAAGCAAAATCAGAGATTTCGCTGGCATTCTTGCGAATGCCGGGTTATGACATGAGAAAGAATTTGGCATTTTTGCCATGATTTTGACGTAAAAATATCATGGTTTTAACCTTGATTTGAAAAAATATTTATGATATAGTTATCTCATCAGCGAAGGCGGAAATAAATTTCCGTTGCGAGCACAGGGCTCGCATGTGATTTCTTATCAGGGCGTTGCTAAAGCGTACTTAAACCAGGGCTTGTACTGGTTTCGACGGGGATTTTGAAGTTACGGAAGCCATTGGTGGCGGGGACCACCTAAAAACCTCAAAAAAAAATAAACGCTGAAGATAATTTAGCACTCGCTGCCTAATATGGCAGCTGTCAGACCTGGCGCACCTACACGCTAGGACCCTGGCATCGACTATGTAGGAAACGATGCATCCTAAGCTTTGCGGATGTAGGCGTATTATGAAGCTACTAAGGTTCAAAGCGTGTCTGCTTGCGATGAACTGAGGGAATGGCGAAAGCAAAATAACAGACTGTAATGGGAGATGCCGTAGTGGATGGGTTTTCGGACAGGGGTTCGACTCCCCTCAGGTCCATAAAAAATAGTCTCACAGGACAAAGTCCTGTGGGACTATTTTTTTGTACACTTCGGGTCATCGAACTCGTAAAGTTTGAGAACACTTTGGGTTTTTGGACAGGGGCGCACGAGGTCCGGGGGACCTCGGTTCTGCGCCGACCGGAGCGGAGCGGAGATCGACTCTCCTCAGGTCTGGACAACTAAAACCATTACAGACCCAAAGAAGTGGAGAGAAAAAAATTTATATTTTTTATTCATATAATTCGCTTCTTCTTTTTGAAGGATAATAATGGGTAGAGCGTTTATCGCCTTCTGTGCGATATCGAATAATCAGTTCGCGGTCTATATTGGCCGTCAATAGAGTAGCATTATCTTTGTAGGTATAAGAAACAATTTCACCCCGTGGGTCGGTAACCAGACAACCACCCCCAAAACGTTTTTCGTCCCACTGGTTGCAACATATCATATAAATCCGGTTGTCATAGCTGCGGGCAGGAATATATTTGTTCCAAATATGTTCGCGGTTACCGGAAATTCGTGGTACAGCATGAGGAGAAAAAATAACTTCTGCACCTCGTAAGGCTAAAGTTTGTGTGATATCAGGAAAATGGGTCTCTACACAGAGCTGAAAACCAATCTGAAGGTTACATGTAAGTGAAAAAACAGGAAGTTCCTGGCCTTCGGAAAAATATAGTTGTTCTTTTTTTCCAAGATGGCTTTTTCGATAGAAGTCAGTACTGCCATTCGGGCGGAAAATACCATGTGTAACATAATAGGAAGTTTTTCCGGCTTCCATAAATCCAACGAGAATATCTATTTCCATGTATTTTGCTAAAGAAGATAATTCTGCAATAATTGGGTCATCCGGACTGATAGACAGTTCCATAGATTTTTCCGGGAAATATCCTGTAAGACTGCATTCCGGAAAGCAAACGCAGGAACAACCGGCTTCCTTGGCATTGATGGTGTAATTACTAATATATTCAAAGTTTTCTAAAAGTGATTCCGTAGAAGGGTGTTGCACTGCTCCAATACGTATCATAAAAAATCCTCCTGATCAAAAAAATAACGGATATACTCTTTCGCGTTAGCATGTTTTAGAAAAACAATGTTAAATTCCCGGACAATTTGATGTTCTTTAAAAGTAAATTTGGCAATATCAGAATCGGAGTCGGCAAGAACATTATATACGAAGGAAATACCATATCCGTGTTTTACCATATCTAATATCAGAGGAAAACTGGAAATACAAATTCGACGTTTAAAACGCTGAAGAGATTCGTTATAACCACTGAGTTCTTTTTCTAAAATAGCACGGGTACCGGAACCATCTTCACGATGGATAATGGTTTCTTCAAAGATTTCCGAAATGCTGATTTCCTTGCCGGCAAAAGGGTGGTCTTTTTTGCAGATTCCTACAAATGGCTCTTTACGGACTAAAATATTATCGTAGTTTGTTTTGTTGAAGAACCCTTCTACGATTGCAAAGTCTAACTGATTGTTTTGTAACATATGTAAAAGAACACTGGTATTGTCAACAATTAGGTTCAATGCATTTTCTTTTTTTTCTAAGAAATGATGAATATAAGGAGGAAGAAAATAGTCCCCGATGGTTTTGGTGGCGCCGATGCGGAGTTCAATTATTTCTTCAGAAATAAGCTGTTCTTTCAGATGAGATTCTGTTAAACGCATAGCACGGGCATACTGCTCTAATACGATAGCAGCTTCAGTTTTTATGAGTTTGTGACTTTTGTAATCAAATAATTTACAATTATAGTGTTGTTCTAAAAAACGGATTTGCTGGGTGACAGCGGGTTGTGTAAGTCCTAGCGTGTCTGCGGCTTTGTGGTAGTTCATTAAGTCACAAACCAATAAAAAGGTTTCCATACGATGGTCGAGCATAGATTTCTCCTTTGGTCCTGTTAATATATACATTGTTGATAAAAAATACTTATCAAGCAATAAAGAAGTCTTGAGTTGATTTTATCATAATGGAAAGTTATAATCAAGTTGTAATTTTTTTTAAAAACATTAGTTAAAAAAATAACAAAGGAGAAGAAAAATGAGCGAAAACAAAAGTAGTGTAAAATGGGCTAAGGTACTGGCCATTGTTCTGTGCGTGGTTATTGGCGTACTGGCAAACATGAGTACCGATTTACAGAAGGCTTGGTTTGGCAGAACCGTTATCGGGGGACCAATGTTAGCACTTCTGGTATCTATGATTGTATGCAACATTGTACCATCCATCAGCAAGGAATTTAAGGAAGGAACAACTTACTGCTCTAAGCAGTTCTTGAATTGGGGAATTATTGCTACCGGTGGTACATTAAGCTTTGCGGCTATTCTTGGTACCGGAGTAAAGGCACTGCCTCTGATTATTTTCAATATTTTATTATCCTTTACCATTGCTCTTATTGCAGGTAAGAAGATTGGTGTAACTGAGAATACTTCTGTGCTGGTAGGTGGCGGTACCTGTATCTGTGGCGGTACAGCAATCGCAACTTTAAGCCGTATTATTAAGGCAAAGGAAGAAGAAATCGCATTTGCTATGGCAGCTATTTTCCTTTTCGACACATTGGCAGCCTTTTCTTATCCATACTTAATTGAAGCATTAAACTTCACACCAAACCAGTTTGCTTTTGTGGCCGGTACTGCAATTAACGATACTTCCTCAGTAGCAGGTGCTCAGGCGACTTACCAGGGCATGATTGGAGATCCTTCTTTCCAGGGTGCTTTAAATGTTAAGCTGGTTCGTACTACTATGTTAATTTTTGTAGCAATTGCCTGGACAGTTATCATGGCAACACGTGCAAAGAAAAATGGTGAAGCTGCCCAAAATGACAGCATCTTAGCAGTTGTTAAGAAGACTTTCCCAATGTTCATTCTCTGGTTTGTAGTAATGGCAGGTTTGAATACCTTTGGTTTCTTCTCTGCAACCGGTATTTCTTTACTTGGCAAGCTTGGTAAGTATTTATTTGCAGCGGCACTTGCAGGCGTAGGTTTTAAAATTAAGTTTAAGGATGTATTCTCCAAGGGATTAAAGCCAATCGCACTTGGCGGTATCACTTGGATTTGCGTAGCAATTTCTTCCTACGCATTCGCATTCCTGTTTGCAAACTATATTGGTTAATACATAATACAAAGGAGAGTAAAGTATGAATATTGTAGTAATCGGCGGCGTTGCCGCAGGCACAAAAACTGCTGCGAAGCTGATGCGTCAGGATCGCAGTGCAAAGGTTACCGTTTACACAAAGAGTAAGGATATTTCCTATGCAGGCTGCGGACTTCCATACTATGTGGGAGGCAGCATTGAAACAAGAGAAGAGTTAATCGTAAACACTCCGGAAAAGTACATGGGTCTTACCGGTGTTGAAGTAAAGACAGAAATGGAAGCAGTTTCCGTAGACGCTTCCGCAAAGACTGTAACATTCGCAAACGGCGAAACTGTTTCCTATGACAAGTTAATCGTTGCGACCGGTGCAACTCCGTTTGTCCCAAATGTAGCAGGTACTGATAAGAATGGTGTATTCACTATGCGTACTCCGGATGATGCAATCGGCCTTCGTGCTTATGTAGATGAAAACAAGTGCCACAGTGCTGTTGTGGTTGGTGCAGGTTTTATTGGTCTTGAAATTGCAGAAAACCTCTTAGCTAAGGGCTTAAAGGTTACTGTTGTTGATATGGCAGATCAGGTTATGCCTGGTTTATTTGATACTGAAATGGCAGACTATATTCGTCGTCACTTACAGGCAAAGGGTATTCGTGTGGTTACCGGAGCTGCTTTAGAAGAAATTCTTGGTGACACTAAGACTACCGGTGTTCGTACCGGTGTTGGTGCGATGGAAGGCGATGTAGTTGTGCTTGCCATCGGTGTTCGTCCTGCTACTGCATTTTTAGAGGATTCCGGAATTGAAATGAACCGTGGAGCTATCGTAGTTGATAAATATCAGCGCACCAACTTAAATGATGTATATGCTGTTGGTGACTGTGCTTTGGTTTTCAATCGTATAACAGGCAAGGCTCAGTGGTCTGCTATGGGTTCCACAGCAAACATTACCGGACGTTTACTTGCGAAGAATCTTACCGGCGTGAATGCTCCTTATGGCGGTTGTCTTGGTACCGGCGTTGTTAAGCTTACTTCCGAGTTAAATGCAGGTCGTACCGGTCTTACTGAAGCTCAGGCAAAAGAAGTTGGTTATGATGTAATTACAGCTACCTGCGTAACGGACGACAAGGCTCACTATTATGAAGATGCAGCTACTTTCATAACAAAGTTAGTAGCAGATAAGAATACTCATGCGTTACTTGGTATCCAGGTTCTGGGTGCAGGCGCAGTAGACAAGATGGTTGATATCGCAGTAACCGGTATCGCCATGGGGGCTAAGCTTGAAGATTTCGATACACTCGATTTCGCATATGCGCCGCCATTCTCCACAGCAATTCATCCGTTTGTTCAGGCTTGCTATATCTTAGAAAATAAGTTAAACGGTGAATACGAAACAATGACTCCGGCAGAATATGCCGCTACTAAGGCAAGAGGTTACAAGGTTATCGACGTAAGTCCGGCACCATCCATTCCAGGTGCACAGTGGCTTGACCTTGCTAAGGTAACAGGCCCTGTGGAAGGTTTTGATTTAGATGCGAAGTTATTACTTGTTTGTGCTAAGGGTAAGAGAGGTTATTTCCTCCAGAACCGCTTAAAGGCATTTGGTTATACCAATACAAAGGCACTGGAAGGTGGCCTTTTTGTGAACAATGTAAAGGTTCAGTTTGAGGGCGGTGTACTTCCTGCAGAAGAAATCAAGAGAGTAAAGGGTCTCGGCTGCTTACAGGATAAGCGTTATCCTGACGTATTCAACGTTCGTGTAATTACACGTAACGGTAAGATTACAGCAGAAGAACACCGTACTATCGCTGAAGCTTCTGAAAAATTCGGCTCGGGCGCTGTTGCTATGACAACACGTCTGACTCTTGA
>JAZNNL010000011.1:0-4120 GCA_045580245.1 Lachnospiraceae bacterium | reverse complement strand
AATAGTTGCAGCAATAAGTTTTCTGATTGGCTTTGTGGGTAAACGTTTTAAACCGGAAAGCAAAGTGTTTTTTGCAAGAGAAGGTTTTGTAACAGTATCTTTAAGCTGGATAATATTAAGTCTGGTAGGAGCGCTTCCATTTGTGCTTACCGGCGAAATTCCTTCGTATGTAGATGCGGTTTTTGAAACAATTTCCGGTTTTACTACAACCGGTGCGACAATCTTATCTGACGTGGAGATATTGTCTAAGTGTACACAGTTCTGGAGGCTGTTTACCCATTGGATAGGAGGTATGGGAGTACTGGTATTAATAATGGCTATCCTGCCGCTTTCCGGCGGGTATAATATGCATCTGATGCGTGCCGAAAGCCCCGGTCCCACTGTAGGCAAACTGGTGCCAAAAGTAAGAAGTACTGCGCAGATATTATATAAAATATATATAGTCATTACATTTACGGAAATCCTTTTACTGGTAATAACCGGGTTACCAGTATATGATGCGGCCACCTTGTCTTTTGCTACAGTGGGTACCGGTGGCTTTGGCCTTTTGAACTCCAGTATAGGTGCTTATGCCAGGTCTTCACAGACGATTATTTTATTGTTCATGTTGCTTTGCGGTATTAATTTTAATGTGTATTACCTGTTTTTAATTAAAAAACCCAAAGAAGCCTTAAAAAGTAGCGAAGTTCGTATGTACTTAGGGATTGTTGCGGTTGCAGCTTTTCTGATAGGTCTGAATATCAAAGACAGTTTTAGTTCTTTCGGGGAGGCACTGTTTCAGGGGGCTTTCCAAGTGGTATCCATTATAACAACAACTGGGTTTACCACAAGTGATTTTAATTTGTGGCCGGTGTTTTCAAAAACAATCCTATTTTTGCTGATGGTGGTTGGTGCCTGTGCCGGAAGTACCGGTGGCGGTATGAAAGTATCCCGTCTGATTGTACTGCTTAAGAGTATAAAATATGAAATATCAGCGGTCATTCATCCAAGAAGTGTGAAAAAAATGCACATGGACGGCAGAGTGTTATCGGATGGTGTGGTACATTCCATAAAAGTATACCTTGCAATTTATATACTAATTTATTTTGCTTCGGTGTTATTGATAAGTATTGATAATTTCAGCTTTGAAACCAATATGTCAGCAGTAATGGCAACCTTTAATAACATAGGTCCCGGTTTTGATGTAGTAGGACCTACCGGTAACTTTGGAAGTTTTTCTGTTTTTTCCAAATGCGTTCTTATGTTTGATATGCTGGCAGGCCGTTTGGAATTATTGCCTATTTTAGTATTATTTTCTAAAAAGACTTGGAAAAAGTAAAAAATCTGTTGAAAATATTGGCGCACTATGATACAATGATATCCGCATGGTTGTAATGCGTATAAGTTTGATTCCCTTGGAGGTGTGAAGATGAGAATCTTTTTAACAATATTATTTATTATCATTTGTATAGCGCTTGTAGTGCTTGTATTAATGCAGGAAGGTAAGTCCGCAGGTCTTAGTGCTCTTAATGGTTCTAATGATACTTATTGGGGCAAGAACAAAGGTCGTTCTTTAGAAGGCCAGTTAGTAAAGATTACCAGAATTTTAGCAGTATCCTTTATTGTACTTGCGTTAATACTGAATCTTAACGTATTCTAATTTGCTTAAGATGAGAGCACTCTGAGAGGAGTGCTCTTTTTGTCTCTATACGGCTGGTTTTGATGTGAGTTTGGAAAGTGCACATTGATGCATTGATAGGAAAGGATTATATTTTGACAGAACAAAATTTAGACAGAACTGAAAAAAGAAAAAAAGTGATATGTGATTTGGTGGCAGATGAGCTTTATGTGCCCATGAAAGAAAAGGAACTGGCAATGTTTTTACAGGTTTCTGCTGAAGATAGGGAGGCATTAAAGCGGATTTTGGAAGAACTGGTCGGGGAAGGTAAACTGGAAATCACCGCCCGTGGCAAATATATCAAAGGAAACGGGCAGGCAGTGACTCCGTTAATCGGTACTTTTATCAGCAATGCCAGAGGCTTTGGATTTGTGGAAATCGAAGGCAGGGAAGATGATTTATATATCCCTGCGGATTATGTAAGCAATGCATTTCACAAAGATAAAGTAGAGGTAGCTCTTTTACCTAAGGGAAAAGGCATACGTCAGGAAGCAAAGATTGTCCGCATTGTGGAAAGAAGCACCACACAGTTGGTGGGAACCTTTGAAAAGTCCAAAAACTTCGGGTTTGTACGACCTGACAATACTAAGATTGCCTGCGATGTTTTTGTGCCGTCCGAGCGTTCCAAAGGTGCAGTAG
This sequence comes from Lachnospiraceae bacterium, assembly GCA_045580245.1. GTDB lineage: Bacteria > Bacillota > Clostridia > Lachnospirales > Lachnospiraceae > Acetatifactor. The sequence continues at coordinate 1,824 of JAZNNL010000011.1, read as the reverse complement.
ACGGACATAAAGTAGTGGTAGAGATTACCGACTATGGAAAGGGCAATAAGAATCCGGAGGGTAAAGTGGTAGAAATCTTAGGCCACATCAATGACCCCGGCGTGGACATTTTATCCATTGTAAAAGGGTATGATTTGCCTATGGAATTTCCTGAAAAAGTATTAAATCAGGCAGAGCGTGTGGCAAAAGAAGTGTCCGAAGCGGATATGGTGGGACGCAGGGACTTGCGGGACGTGGTGATGGTAACCATTGACGGTGAAGACGCCAAGGATTTGGACGATGCAGTCAATGTTTCCTATGATGAGGCAACCGGTTTGTATACCTTAGGGGTGCATATTGCGGATGTGACCAATTATGTGCAGGAAAACTCTGCACTTGATAGGGAAGCCAAGAAGCGCGGCACCAGTGTGTATCTTACAGACCGCGTGATTCCTATGTTGCCCCATACCTTATCAAACGGTATGTGTTCTTTAAATGCAGGAGTGGACAGACTGGCTCTCAGCTGTATCATGACCATTGATAAAAAAGGTGATATTACAGATTACGAAATCGTAGAGTCCGTAATCTGCGTGAACCGCAGAATGAGTTATACTTCCGTAAAGAAGATTTTAGAGGATAAGGATGAAGCAGAAATAGCTGAATATCAGGAACTGGTACCTATGTTTTTACTGATGGCGGAATTGTCTAAAATCCTCAGAGAAAAGCGTAAAAAGCGTGGTGCCATTGATTTTGATTTCCCGGAAAGTAAGATTATCTTAGAGCCGGACGGTCATCCCGTGGACGTAAAAGCCTACGAGAGAAATACCGCAAATATGTTAATTGAGGATTTCATGCTGGCGGCAAACGAAACCGTGGCTCAGCATTTTTATTGGATGGAGGCACCTTTTGTGTACCGTGTCCATGAAAAGCCGGATGCAGAAAAAATCCAGAAGTTAAATATTTTTATTAATAATCTGGGTTACTATATGAAAGCCATCGGACGCAAGGGAAAAAAGGTTTCCGATGAAGAGATTCACCCTAAGGAAATCCAAAAATTACTGGAAAAAATTGCGGGAACACCGGAAGAGGCACTGGTAAGCCGACTGACCCTGCGCAGTATGAAACAGGCACGTTACTCCACCGCAAGCACCGGGCACTTTGGACTGGCATGTGACTTTTACTGTCACTTTACTTCCCCCATCAGACGGTACCCGGATTTGCAGATTCACCGCATTATTAAGGAACAGTTGCGGGGAAGACTGACAAAAGAACGCATGGCGCACTATACCTCCATTTTGGACGAGGTTGCAAAGCATTCCTCCGAAACGGAGCGCCGTGCCGACGAGGCAGAAAGAGAAACCGACAAACTCAAAAAAGCAGAATATATGTCTGAGCGAATTGGGGAAGCGTATGATGGTGTCATTTCCGGCATTACTGCATGGGGAATTTATGTGGAACTGCCCAATACCATCGAGGGGATGATTCATGTATCCAAACTGCCCGGTGACTATTTCTACTACAATGAAAGTACCTACGAAATGGTTGGGGAGAGTACCGGAATCAGTTACCAGTTAGGACAACCGGTACGCATCCGCGTGGCAGGGTGTGACCCTCTCACCAAAGCGATAGATTTTGACATTGTGACAGAAGAATAGTACAATGTGTTACAGAGTAATATGCGCCGGAATTGTTGTAAAACAGCATTTTTAGATATTTCATACAAAAAGTTTCTTTACAGACATGCTCTCGCTCCGTGACAAACGCAACGGTACTAGGCTCGAAACCTTCTCTACGAGAAGGACCCTTGCCAAGTGCCGGCGTTTGCCAAGGGTCTGTGCCAGAAAG
>JAZNNL010000010.1:0-58338 GCA_045580245.1 Lachnospiraceae bacterium | reverse complement strand
AGCACTTGATTTTTTCAAGTATAACATATACGCAGAAAAAATCTTAGTACTGCTACGTTGACCACGGAGCGAGAGCGCGTCTGCGTGGAAACTTTTTGCAACGGATATTGTTACGAATCCTAAAAACAGTCTCTTTTTATTCTGTATGGCTGGGGCGTGTTGACAGAAAATATACGGAAAAGTATAATAAAAATATGGGTTTACATAAGGAAAAAAACGATAGATACAAACGAGGAGGATTACATATGTTTTGTGGTAATTGTGGTAATCAGATGACCGAGACAGAAAGGTTCTGCGGTAAGTGCGGCTGGAGAAATCCGCTGGTCGGAAGTACGGCACCTGCCCAAGCTGAGACAACGGAGGCACCTGCCCGGCCGGTAACGGCAACACCCGTACAGCCCCAAATGCCTGCACCCGGTGTGCCTGCTGAAAAGAAAGTGTCCGGTAAAAAGCCGCCCATGGGCTTGCTGATTGGTATTGGTGTGGCTGTTTTGGCGGTAATTCTGCTGTTGGTTTTCCTGTTGACTTCCGCAACGGTGAAAAACTGGTTTAAAAAGACCTTTTCAGAGCCGGAAGAGTATTATCAGTGGGTGGAAGGAAATGCGGCGGAGGAAGCAGTTTCCAATGTTACTACCATATATAATGACTATATAAGAGAGAGTTTGAAGATATATGACACTAGTGTCAGTATAGAGGCAAGCGCCAAGCTGGAAGAGGCAGGGATGGATATGTTAAGTCTTGCAGGTATGGCTGGTATTGATTTATCCTGGCTGGATAGTGTGAGCTTTGCGGCAGATGTATCTGTAAAAGACAATAAGCTCTCTGTGGATTTGCAGGAAACAGAGTTGTTGCATATTGCAGGTATTTTGGATATAGCAGAGGAAAATGCTTACCTGCAGCTGCCGGATTTAAATCCAATGTATATGCTGGCGGAGGTTTCTGATACCGAAGAAGCAGTGGAGCTTTTTGATTTGTTAAAAGTATTTTATGAAGCGGCACCGGATAAGAAATTAACCGAAAAACTTTTAAACAGATATACACAACTGGCACTTTCCTGTATTGATGATGTAGATATGTCAGAAAAAACCATTCGCGCAGAGGGTGTTTCACAGGATTGTGTAGAACTGGAAGTTACCATTGATGAAAAAACATTGGCAGACATGGCGGAACTTGTTTTAGAAACCATGGAAGAGGATGAAGATATCAGAGAATGGGTATTAGAGACCTTTGCTGCGATAGAAGAGTCCGATTTCGATATGGATCTGGATATGGATGCAGAAGAGTTTTATGAAAATTTGCAGGAAGAAATAGAGTATGCTTTGGATGAAGCAGAATATATTTCTGACTATGACATGGAATTTGTAATGCTTGTCTATGTGGATTCCAAGGGCAATATCTGTGGCCGTGCCTTAGAACAGGACGGACAGAGCGTGGAAGTGCTTATGACACATGACGGTTCTTCCTTTGGTTTTACTGCAAGTTGTGAAATGGATGAGGAAAGAATAGAATTTGCGGGCAGCGGTAAAGATTCCGGCGGCAAGTTAACCGGTGAGTTTGAAGTGGCCTATAACGGCATGGGATTGGTAGAAATTGCCGTAGAGAAGTTTGATACCGATAAGGCAAAAGCAGGACAGTTGCAGGGAACGTTTACAATAGCCCCTTCTTCCAGTCTGATCCGTGCCATGGAATTATCCTCTTTTGCATCCGTTATCGGAGAGATGTCTGTAAAAATGGAGGCGGATAGTGATGTAAATTCCGTAGAGTTGGTTTGCAGTGTGATGCAGGAAGAAGAAAAGTGGGGAACGGTTACCCTGGCTTTATCCAGAGATTCCGGCAAAACAGTAAAACTGCCTGCAGATAAAAATGTAGTGGAAGTGGAAGATTTTGAGGATTTTGAAGAATGGTATGAAACTGCAGACTGGGAAGGTTACATCAGGAAACTGGTAAAAGCAGAAGTGGATGATGAAATAACCGATATGCTGGAAGATATATCCGAAATGGATGCAAAGGACATTATCGGATATTTGTTCGGATATTCAGCAGCACCGGCACCGGAAGAATACTATTACGAATATTAAAAAACATATTATGAAGATTTTAAACATAAAGAAAAATTATAAAAATAAAACAGTATTACAGAATATTACTCTCTCGGCAGAAGCCGGAGAATGCATTGGCATTTTGGGAAGCAATGGTAGTGGCAAGTCCACCCTGCTTTCCACGCTTGCCGGCGTACAGAAGCCGGATGGCGGCACTTTTTTGTGGGACAATACGGATTTGTTTCAGCATGAGAGCCTGAGGACAAAGGTAATCGGCTACGTACCGCAGGGGAATCCGTTGTTGGAAGAGCTGACTGCATGGGATAATCTGCGGCTTTGGTATGACAAGGCGACCTTGCGAAAGGAATTGGAAGAGGGCGTTCTTGCCATGCTTGGTATTCATGATTTTATTAAAGTGCCGGTACATAAAATGTCAGGCGGTATGAAAAAAAGATTATCCATCGGTTGTGCGGTAGCCGGAAAACCGCAAATACTTTTAATGGATGAGCCTACTGCTGCGCTGGATTTGGTGTGTAAAGAACGGATTTATAACTATTTACGGGATTTTAAAGCACAAGGCGGCAGCATTTTGCTGGCAACCCATGATGTGCAGGAGCTGGCACTGTGCGATAAATGGTTTATTTTAAAAGAAGGTGTATTGGAACCTTATGCATATGATGGAAATGTGAGCAAATTGGTGGGGAGGCTTTGACGTAAAAGATGACCAACTGTGGAAAATATATTTGGGCACAATTAAAACGCGTCATAAAGGTATTTCCTACCATTTTGCTTACAACCCTGTTTCTGTTGGGCTGTATGGCGTTACTGATGTGGGTGGTGTTGGAGAAAAACAACGCTTCAGAGGAAAAACAGATGATACAGATTGGCCTTGCCGGTGATTTGGAAGGCTCTTATCTGGGCATTGGTATCCAGACCATACAGAATCTGGACTCTTCCAGATTTGCCATATCGTTTATTGATATGACAGAAGAGGAAGCTAAAGAGAACTTACTGCAGGGAAAAATTTCCGCATATGTAGTGATTCCGGAGGGATTTGTAGATTCTTTGGTAACCGGAGAGAATAAGCCCATTACTTATGTGACCAGTGTAGGAGCTTCCGGTGTGGGAAGCACCATTATGAATGAACTGGTGGAAACCATTTCCAAATTGGTGGTAGAATCCCAGAATGCCATTTACGGTGCCCAGTGGTATATGGCTGACCATGGGATGCAGGATGTGTATTGGGATGCTACCGATGAACTGTATTTGCAGATTGCCAATTTTATTTTAGGCAGAACACAGGTCTATGAATTGGAAACGGTGGGAGTAGCTCATCAACTGTCCTTTGTGGGATACTATGCCTGTGGTGTGTTGGTACTGTTTTTGCTTTTGTGGGGCATTGTATGCAGTCCTTTGTTTGTAAAAAGAAGTCATACCCTGCCGAAACTGTTAAAATCCAGAGGCCGGAATGCGCTTGGTCAAGTGCTGGGAGAGTACCTTGCATATGTGGTTTTGATGCTGGGGACTTTGGCACTGGTTTTTGCATTGCTTGCTATTGTCATGGGCATGACCGGTATGACATTGCCTGAGTGGGAAGGGCAAGGAGTGGGTGCCTTGTTTTTGTTTTTCATAGAACTCATACCGGTATGTATGTTGCTGTCTGCCCTGCAGTTTCTGGTTTATGAAACGGTTTCGGGCATGGTGGGCAGTGTTTTGGCACAGTTTTTAATTGCAATTGGGTTGGGATATATATCGGGATGTCTGTATCCGATTTCTTTCTTTCCGGAAAGCATCCAAAAACTGGCGGCATATTTACCTACGGGAGCTGCAGTGGAATATGCAAGTGCCTGTCTGAAACAGACCGGATGGGGCGGTGCTTTTATGGTCATGACAGTGTACTTTGCGTTGTTTTTGGGGCTTGCGGTCATGGTTCGGACATACAAAATCAGAAACAGTTAAGAATAACCCCGTAAGGTCCGCACGGTACAAGTGATTTTATGCGGTGGAATTGAGAAGAAAATGAGAAAATTACAAAAGAGTTTATTGTGGTTTTGCCTGACTTGTAAGAGATTGCTGAAAAAACCGGGCTTTCTGATTCTTTTGTGCAGTATTCCGGTGCTGGTGTTATCCATGGGACTGGTTGCAAAAGAAGAAAGCGGTATGTTACATATTGTGTTATACCAGGAAAATGAGAAAGACCTGCTGTCCTCTCAACTGGTAGAAGATTTACTTTCGGAAAATAGTGTTTTGCAGTATCAGCAGGTATTTGATGAAGAAGAGGCCTATGAGCTGGTAGAGAATGGCAATGCTGATGCTGCCTGGATTTTTTCGGATAAAATGCAGGAACGGCTGGAAGAATATATTGCAGGTGCGTATGACAGACCTTTTATCCGCATACTGGAGAGGGAAGATAATGTGGCACTACAGTTATCCAGAGAAAAATTGTATGGCGCATTGTATTCCTATTTTCCGTACACGGTTTATGAAAAGTATGTGCAAAATGAACTGGGTGGGGATACTTTGTCCGGGGAAGAACTGCGTACGTACTATGAATCTGCCCGCGTGGAAGGAGATTTGTTTCAACTGACCTTGTTAAATGGGGAAGTGAAGGAAAATAATCCGGCGGAGGGCAATTATCTGACGGCACCGGTCCGCGGGTTGCTTGCGCTTGTGATTATGTTATGCGGACTGTCTGCGGTTATGTATTATTTGCAGGATGAGGCAGCAGGTGTGTTTGACAGGGTTGCACTGAAAAACAGGCAGAAATATCTGTACGGTTATGAGCTGGCGGCCATGCTTTGTGCAGGCATAGCAGTGTTTGTTGCACTTGCATTATCCGGCGATTTTGAAGGATGGTTAAAAGAAACGGGGCTGATGATTTTGTACCTCGTTATGTCCGTTGGCTTTTGCAGTGTGGTAAAAAAGCTGTGCGGCAACCTGCAAAGGCTGGGAACCTGTATTCCTTTGCTGATGATTGGTATGCTGATACTCTGTCCTGTATTCTTTGCGGTAAGACGCTTTAGGATGTTACAATATCTTTTACCGCCGTTTTATTACTTAAACGCTGTGCACAATCACACTATCGTACCATGGATGTGTCTGTACTGCCTGGTCATATTGGCTGTTGATTTTGCACTGGATAAGGCGATGAACATGCATAAATCCTAATTGTTTAAATTGTACCTACAAAAAAACAAAGAAAAATGAAAAAAGGGTATTGCAAAATGAATATAGTTCATGTATAATGCATAAAGTAATCGCATAAAGGGCTATCGCCAAACGGTAAGGCAACGGACTCTGACTCCGTCATTTCAAGGTTCGAATCCTTGTAGCCCTGTTTTAAAATCCCATGAGTTATTGCTCCTGGGATTTTTTGTTGTTCAAAGATACTTTTAATGGACTCTTCCTGGTGTAAATTTAATCCGTAGATACATTATGGAACTTGTTTTTAGGAGGAAAAACCATGGAAACAAGATATGTCCAAGGAGGCGCTGACAAGTAGCATGAAAAGCAATCTTTATATTAATAAAATTTATATGTCAAAAGAGATTCCCGAGCACAATTATTTGCAGGATTTACCGGTTGTGAAAAATCTGAAAAAAAGCGGAGGGATTTCCTTTCAAAAACCTGTAACCTTTCTGGTGGGGGAAAACGGTGTAGGCAAATCCACGTTAATCGAAGGGATTGCGGTGGCTATGGGATTTAACCCGGAAGGAGGGACGATCAATTTCAACTTTTCTACCAGGGAGTCCCATTCGGATTTGCACCGGTATCTGACGGTGAGCCGTGGCTATAAGAAGCATAAGGACGGATTCTTTTTGCGGGCAGAAAGTTTTTATAACGTGGCATCCAATATAGATGACCTGGATGAGGACTCGGAAGGAGGTGCTCCGATAATCACTAATTATGGAGGAGTGTCATTGCACAAACAGTCCCATGGGGAAAGTTTTATGGCCCTGGTAGAAAACCGTTTTGGAGGAAACGGCTTGTATATTTTGGATGAACCGGAGGCGGCATTATCCCCTATGCGGTTAATGCGCCTGATGTATTGCATGAAGGAACTGGTACAGAAGAACTCACAGTTTATTGTATCCACCCATTCCCCTATACTGATGACTTTTCCCGGAGCTGAGGTGCTGGAAATTACAGAGAAGGATATCTGTTCGGTGGATTACAAAGATACGGAGCATTTTATGATAACCAAGCGGTTTATGGACGCACCGGAAAAGATAGTGAAGGATTTACTGGGGTAGATTGCCCGTATGGCTTGCCTGCATGAAATCACTATCCGGAAAACGTAAAATTGCTATATAAAAATCCCCTCTTTTTTTTACCGCAGAAATCATATATAATGTATCTTGTGACAAAAAGTGGAAAATACCTATGGAGGGGAAACGATATGAACGAACCGAATATGAATCAGACCGGTCAGCCGGTATATATGCAGGGAATGGCACAGCAGCCGGTATACCAACAGCCCATGCAGGGCTATGGACAGCCTATGCAGCAGCCGGTATACCAACAGCCAATGCAGAGTTATGGACAGCCGATGCAACAACCGGTATATCCGCAACAGCCGGTGGAACCGCCTATGTCAGAAGAAGAAAAAAAGACCATTGTAAATGGCGGAAGAAAATTCTTTAATAAGCTTGGTCTGCACTTCATTTTGGGTACCCTGATTATTTATGCCGTGCAGATGACGGTTGCAATCCTGTTTTCTGTGTTGTGGCCGGATTTGTTGGAAAATCAGGATATACAGCTGGCAGTTACCATGATTCCCATGTATGCTATCGGTATGCCGTTATTATTGCTTTTAGTAAGCCGGATACCGGCAGAAAATATACCCAAACGTAAAATGTCTGTAGGAAAATGGCTGATTGCGGCCATGATGGCATATGCCATTATGTATATCAGTAATATCATCGGTACAATTATTACCTTTGTGGTGGAATTGATAAAGATGGATGCGGTAGACAATGTACTGGAGGAAGCGGTTCTGGATACCGGAGTAGGTGTCAGAATTTTATTTGTAGTTATTTGCGCTCCCATATTTGAGGAGTTGATTTTCCGCAAATTCCTGGTAGACAGGGCAGTACGCTACGGAGAAGGCGTGGCAGTGGTACTTTCCGGCCTGATGTTCGGTCTGTTCCACGGTAATTTGGCGCAGTTTGTTTATGCAACTACACTGGGTATGTTCTTTGCGTTTATCTACGTCAAAACAGGTAAGATTATTTATACCATTGCGTTACATATGTTTGTGAATTTCTTAGGCGGCGTACTTGGTGTATGGATACTGGAATTAAGCGGTTATACAGAACTTATGTCAAATCCTGCACTGATGGAAGAAAGAATTATGGAAATGCTTTTGGGCATGCTGATTCTTCTGGCATATGTGTTTGTGCTGATAGGCATTGTCATAGCGGGCTTTGTTTTACTCATTGTATTTAGAAAGAAATTTAAAACCAATCCCGGTAAAATTACATTGCCAAAGGGAAAAGGTTTTGTGACTGTAATTTGTAACGCAGGTATGATAATATTCTGCCTGTACTTTATAGTGGAAATCATTTTACAGTTAATCGGTGCCCAGTCCCTTGTGGCATATTGTATGGATGGTATTACATTCTTAATGGAAAAGTTCATGTAGAAGGAGCATGTATGTATAGTTTTGACAGTAGAATCCGCTACAGTGAGACGGATAGTGAGGGGAAATTGAGTCTGGAAGGACTGCTGGATTATTTTCAGGACTGTTCTACCTTTCACTCCGAAGATTTAGGGCTGGGCGTAGCGTATTTAAGAGAAAATAAGATGGTATGGGTGCTTTCTTCCTGGCAGATAGAGATTACACGGTTTCCTAAGCTGGCAGAAAAGGTAAATGTCGGTACGTTTCCCTATGAATTTAAGGGGTGTTTCGGCTACCGTAATTTCTTTATGACTGATGAGCAGGGCAACTATATTGCAAAAGCCAATACCATGTGGACTTTGCTTGATACAGAACATTTCAGACCCAAACATCCCACGGAGCAGATGCTGGAAAGATATGTGCTGGAAGAAAAACTGCCGATGGATGCGGTAGGGCGTAAAATTACAATATCTGCAGATGCGGTGGCACAGGAAGAAATTGTAGTAAGAAAGCAGCATCTTGACACCAATAATCATGTGAATAATGTGCAGTATGTGCGCATGGCAATGGAGCATTTGCCTGAAGGATTTTGTATAAATAAAATGCGTGCAGAATATAAAAAGCAGGCATTGTTACAGGATGTAATGATTCCCTATGTAGCCGGTGAAATAAGCGGCGATGGTTCGGAAAAGAAAATCGTATCCCTAAAGGATGAAAAGGGCAATGTTTATGCAAATGTGGAATTCGGGGGATGCTGTAAGAAATAGAGAACATGATATTGCAGAATAAGAACTGCGGGGACGGAAAGGCAAGGTTTTTGAAATGATGAAACTGGGTGAAAAACAAGTATTACAGGTAGTAAAGAAAGTGGAATTCGGTGTTTATCTGGCAGAGTCTGCTGAAGCGGAAGAGAGAGTGCTTCTTCCTGCAAAACAGGTGCCTGCAGGTGTGGCACCGGGCAGTGAAATAGAGGTTTTTATTTACAAGGATTCCAAGGACAGAATCATTGCAACGGTGCACGAGCCACTGTTAAAAATGGGTGAAGTAACAAGACTGCGTGTGGCCCAGCTCAGCAAGTTCGGCGCATTTCTGGACTGGGGACTGGAAAAGGATTTGTTTTTGCCCTTTAAGCAACAGACATACCGTGTAAAACAGGGCGATACGCCTTTGGTTTCTTTGTACATTGATAAAAGTGAACGACTGTGTGCAACTATGAATGTATACCCGTATTTGTCAACTGACAGCCCCTATGGAAAGGACGATAAAGTCACCGGATGCATTTATGAAACCAGTCCGGAATTCGGCGCTTTTGTGGCAGTGGATGACAAATACTCCGGCCTGATTCCCAAGAAGGAACTGTATGGTGAGGTAAAAATCGGCGATACCGTTACCTGCAGGGTCACCGGCGTGAAGGAAGACGGGAAGCTGGACTTAAGTATCCGCGAAAAGGCTTACCTGCAAATAGAAACGGATGCCCAAAAAGTGCTGGAAGTGATAGAGAGCTTTGACGGGGTACTGCCTTTTAATGACAAGGCTTCACCGGAGGTAATCCGCAGGGAAATGCAGATGAGTAAGAATGAATTTAAACGTGCGGTGGGGCATCTTTTGAAAAAAGGCATGATAGAAATTAAGGAAAAAGCAATCCGCAGGTTGTAAACAGGGACAAGGCGGGGTGCTGATTGAAAGAATTTGGCTGATTTGGGGATTGCAGAAAACCTGTAAGACATGCTATAATGTATGTAGGAAGAATATCATCTTGTAAAGGAGGTATCGGTATGGATATAGCCGGTGTATCAATGGCGTTGGCGCAGATTAATATCAGCAACAAAGTAGGAACCGCAGTTTTGGATAATACGATGGAAACCGCAGAAAACCTGGCTGCCGGTATGGTAGAGATGATTGATGCGGCTGCCATGGAGCGTTCCGTAAATCCTGCAGTAGGCGGTAATTTTGATTTCAGAGTATAAAAACCGAAAAGAAAGTTAGAAAGAGAATGTAGGTATTCTTTTTATAAAGCATGTTTAGAATTAACCCCGTCCATTACGGACGGGGCTTTGTTTATGTTATATGTATAAAATTGACTAAAAGTGTTCCATTAGGAAAGAGGGTTTCCGGATAAAGGACTCTTCCAGAATCCGGATATCTTTGGCGGTCAAACTTTGTTCTTGGCAATATAGAAAATGTCCTGCAGACCGGTTTTGGAAAATGAATTCGGAAAAACGGTCAATGTGCATGATAATTGCGTCGGAATTTATGTTGTTTTCAAGAGGAGAGTGTTTTATTTCTACAGCCTTTCCATCTTGATAACTTACGGAAAAGATACCGTTATTAGATTTAATATAGGGGTCGGTAATCCGTAAAGCAATATTGCCGTTTCCACAATAGGAAGATAACCAAAGCGCTTTTTCTACGTTAATGACACGGACCATGCCTGTGTAAGAATGTTCCAATTTGCATGCACCAAAAGATAATTCTTTTAGGGCCATTTCGATTTCGATGTCTTCCGGTATGGTAAAACGGATGCTTCTGTAATTTGCGGCATAGGAAGCCACCAGTTCCAACAGGCCCATAAGTCCTTCTGCATCTACAAATACTATTTTGGTACAGACTAAAAGCTGGTCACCATCCTGCTTCTCTTTGTGGAAAGAAATATAACCTTTTGGTGAGCTGTCAGCACTTCGATAGAGATATAAAAACTCCTGAGTTTTGCAGGGATTAGAATTTGTAACAAATTGATATTCTAAGAGACTGTTATTTACCATACCGTTATATTTCTGCTGCCATACTTCATAAACCGTGGAAATATCTTTTAGCAATGTCTGCGCATTGTGCGGTTCCGCCAGAATACATTTTCCGGTTGTAGAATATCGAGGGATTCTGGAAAGATACAGTTCATACACATTGGCTTTGACACCCATACCATACCCAAACTTATTGTAAAAATAAGTAGAAAAAGGATACAAATAAGAAAAGGTTACCCCTAATTCATATAAATCCGGCAGCATTTCGGTAAAGCAAGCGCGGATACCGCCACGTCTGCGGTAAGCAGGTATGGAAGAAACGTCACCGATGCCGGCCATGACAACGTCTTTTCCGTTGAAATTGATAGGAAAATGAATGGCTGACATGCAACTCATCATAGTCTTATCGTCATCTTCAAATGCGGCATATTTGTGGAAGGTTTTTGCGACTTCCCTTGCTTCGGGATTTGCCATTTTTTCTTTGTAGAGTTCCAGCGGTTCTTTGTCACAGTCATATGGATAACAAAAAGCTAAGGAAAACAATTCTTCCGTTCGTTTCCATTCTTCCGGTTTTATCTTCCTTACAATCATTGCACATTCTCCTCTTAGTGGTATTTACAGGTTATTTAAAATGCGGATAACGGTTTCTAATTCTTTCGGTTTTACTTTGTCCGGAGATTTATCTGTAAGCACACAATCTGTAAAGTAGCGGATTTCTTCTGCGTAGGCATTGCTCTTTGGCAGGTTAATGGAACCGGTATCGCCTGTGGCTTCAGTGGACAAGTCTATGATGGCGTCGTCACCGCAGTAAATCATACATTTTCCGTCAACATAGGTAATCAGTGCATCTTCAAACTGGAAACGGAATCCTGCGCCAAAGGGTAAAGGTGCTGCATACCAGGCTGCTTCGGTGGTAACAAAAAAATCTTCATAGGAATAGGTGGCGCTGATATAGTCCTGCTCGGGCCTTTTGGAACGATGATTCTGTGCATTAAGGGGGGTACCAAAAGCATATACCATAAAATCCAGGTCATGTACATGTAAATCGTAGGGGACCAGACCACTGCGTGCAGGGTCTTGCATCCAGTTATCCCAGCTCCATTTGGGACAGGCACCAAGACGGCTCATATAACCGGACAGGAGTTTGCCGTACTTCTTTGTATCATAAAGTTCTTTTAACAATTCATATTCAGGCCAGAAACGAAGTACTTGGGCAACCATGAATTTTACATTCATTCTTTTGGCAGTGGAGTAAACGCGTTCTACATCTTCTTCTTTTAAGGAAATAGGCTTTTCGCAGATTACGTGGATTCCTTTTTCCATGGCCTTGATGGCATAGTCTGCGTGCAGATAAGTAGGTAGACAGATATCGAGGATATCCAGTTTTTCTTTTTCTAACATTTCATCAAAGTCTGTATAGTGGTGCTTGTCAGGATAAGGTTCCATACATTCGGGACGAATGTCACACATTGCCACTAATTCTGCATCTTCCATTGCTTCCCACACAGGGATGTGTGCACCACTGATACCACCGACGCCAATTAATCCGATTTTTAACATAATAGACTCCTTTCCGGTAATTTACTTACCATAAACTTCATCAATAATTGTTTGCAGATATTCTCTGGATTCCAGAATATCAACTAACTGCTGGTCGCCGGAGATTTCACGCTCAATGGTTACGTAAGAATGATAGCCCAATGCATGCAGTTTTTGGAAAACACCTTTGAAATCCACTTGCCTTCTCCTATACGGGTCTCGCATCCCAGGTCGTGACCGTTGGTAGGATAGCATCCATCTTTGGCATGGAGGTTTCTTACATATTTTCCGAATACGTCCAGTGCGTCGACCGGATTTGCTTTTCCGTAGAGAATCAGGTTTGCGGTGTCAAGGTTGATGCCCAGATTATCACAGCCTACAGTCTCAAAACAACGTACCATGGTTACCGGAGTTTCCTGTCCGGTCTCAAACAGCAGATATTGCCCGTTTTGTTTTAAATGGGTTGCGACTACCCTTACTGCTACGCAGAAACTATTAAAGTTAGGATCATAGGGATTTTCAGGGATAAAGCCCATGTGGGTTACTATATCGGTAACACCAAGTTTTAAGGCAAAATCTGCGCCGTCACAGAGATTTTTAATACGCATGGTGCGGTATTCGGGCGGTACAAGCCCGAGAGTCAGCTGACCGGTGTAGAAATTCCAGTCGCAGGGACCTTCCCAGCCGCACCAGAATGCGGAAATGGTGATGCCGTATTTTTCAAAAAGGGCTTTTAAGGTAACTGCATTTTCGACTGTCCAGGCATTGGGACTCCAGGATATAAGTTGGCAGGAATCAAAGTGGTTATCACGTAGGATAGCCAGCTTTTCTGCCATGCCGTCCATAGAAGAAAAGTAAATACAAGTTCCGATTTGCATAATATACCTCCAATCATATTTAGCTTTGGGTGAATAAGTTCTGTTGTTATTATGTTAGCAGGGAAATGTGGTTTGAAAATAAAAGATTTGAACTTATTCTTGTAAAATATTTACGTGATAACAGATGAAATCATAAAGGTAAAAAATTTACAAGCAGAGAGCAAAATTATACAATCAAGTGACAGTAGGGCGTGATACAATTAGTAGATGAAAATGTGAAGGATGGTGTGGGGGACTGATATGCTGGACTCATATAAAGAGCTTGTTCCGGTGGTATACGGAGAAAATGCAATCAAATATCTGCATGAAAGTGTAAATACTGAAAGAATGTGCTTTGAAATGCACTGGCATGACAGGATGGAAATTAATCTGATAGTTTCGGGGAGCCTGATGTTTTATTCGGAGGAAGGACATTTTGAGGTAAAACCCGGACAGATAGCAATAAGTGCTCCACGCAGAATGCATGGCGGTATTGCAGGTTGTGCCGGGGTAGAATACCATACAATTATGTTTGATGTGGAAAAATTCTGCAATCAGACGCCTGCTTCGGACAAATATCTGCGTCCGATATGGAAAGGGGATATTATTTTTCCACGGGTTATAGAGGATGCACATTTAAAACATGCAATGGAACAACTTATCCAAATTGCTAAGGAAGATGAGGGGTATCATCCGTTGCAGGCAGAAGGAAAAATCTATGAAATTCTGGGGATACTGTATCGGTATGGCACGGTATCAGTAAGAACTTCAGCGGAAACGGATAAGGGTTTCTATGCAATTGTAAAGTACGTAAATGAACACTTTACGGATAAGATTACGCCCCAAAATATCAGTTTACAGTTTGGCTATAATGAGACATACTTTTGCAGACAATTTAAGAAAGTGACCGGACTTACTTTTACAAAATATGTACAGGCACTGCGTATGGAACTGGCTATAAAATTGCTGAAAGAGGGGAAGGAAGAAATCCGCTATATTGCATGGAAATGCGGTTATGCAGATGTGAGTTATTTTTCCAATTGCTTTAAAAGGCATTTGGGTTTTCGCCCATCAGAAATTTATGGAACAGAAGGATGATTTTAGGGTTAAGGATGCTACCAATTCAATAAATTGGCAGGCATCCTTTTTTGACAAACTGCCGGGACTTTCAAAACGTATTTCGGAGCAGTAACAGGCAATTCTTTTGTTTAGTTTGTCTATTCGCAAATTTTAGTATAAAAAAATAAAAACATGAAAATTGCATAAAAAAGTATATATTTGTAGTAGATTTTTTTGTAGAAATGAATTAAAATGAAAAATAAGTATGCGCATAGAGCCATTTGAAAGTGGTTTTTTCATTGGCATTTTTTACAAAAGGAGTAAGCGGATGATTTCAAGTCAGATATTACAAAACACAATCGAAGGTTTGAAAGGAATTGCCAGAGTAGAATTCTGTGTAATGGATACCGAGGGAAAGGAAGTTGCGGCCACCGTCAATATGGACAACTGTTCCAAACAGGCTGTGGAGTTTGCATTATCTCCTGCGGATTCTCAGGAGATTCAGGGCTATCAGTATTTCAAAGTATTTGATGAACAGCAACTGGAATATGTGTTGATTGCAGGCGGAAGCGGAGAAGACGTATATACCGTAGGCAAGATGGTAGCTTTCCAGATACAGAATTTACTGGTTGCGTATAAAGAGCGTTTTGATAAAGATAACTTCATTAAGAATCTGCTTTTGGATAACCTCCTTTTGGTGGATATTTACAGCCGTGCAAAAAAACTGCATATCCAGACAGATGTAAACCGTGTGGTTATGATTGTGGAATCTGAAAACGGCAAGGATAATAATGCATTGGAACTTTCCAGAACCTATCTGGGAAGCAATGGCAAGGATTTTATTACCGCAGTAGATGAAAATAACGTAGTGGTAGTAAAAGAACTGTCGGATGGCGAAGGCAATAAGGAAATTGAAAAAGCGGCAAGGGCTTTGGAAAATTACCTGCAAAAAGAGGGCGTGAAAAACGTACATATATCATACGGTACTGTTGTGCATGAAATCAAAGAAGTGAGCCGCTCCTACAAAGAGGCAAAGATGGCTTTGGATGTAGGAAAGATTTTCTTTGATGAAAGAGATGTGATTGCATACAGTGAACTGGGCATCGGACGTCTGATTTATCAGTTGCCCATTCCGCTTTGTAAAATGTTTATCAAAGAAATTTTCGGCGGTAAGAGTCCTGACGAATTTGATGAAGAAACGCTTACTACCATACATAAATTCTTTGAAAACAGCTTAAATGTTTCGGAAACCTCCAGACAGTTATTTATTCACCGTAATACGCTGGTCTACCGTCTGGATAAATTGCAGAAGAGTACCGGGCTGGATTTGAGAGTGTTTGAAGATGCCATTACCTTTAAAATTGCGTTGATGGTAGTAAAATACATGAAGTACATGGAAACTTTTGAATATTAATCATAAGGGGTCAGAAATGTCACGTAAAGAGGAAAACAGAAAAAAACGAGAGAAGATGATAGAAGAGCAGGGTCTGATTTATCTGGATGGGGTAAGTAAGGTATACTCTGCAGGTGCACCGGCCTTAAACGGTGTTTCCCTCAGCATTAAAAAGGGAGAATTTGTATTTATTGTCGGAGATAGCGGCTCCGGAAAATCTACATTGATTAAACTTTTGTTGCGGGAACTGACTGCCAGCAACGGTAAAGTGTGGGTAATGGGACATGATGTGGCGAAACTCTCTCATCGCAGGATTCCCAAATTCCGCCGCAATATAGGTATTGTGTTTCAGGATTTCCGTCTGTTAAAGGACAGAAATGTTTATGAAAACGTAGCGTTTGCCCAGAGAATTGTGGAGGTTCCTACCAAGGAAATCCGCAGAAACGTGCCCAATATTCTTTCCACCGTGGGACTTGCAGGGAAGTATAAAGCGAAACCCAAGCAGCTTTCCGGCGGGGAGCAGCAGAGAGTGGCGCTTGCAAGGGCACTGGTAAATAAACCTGCCATTCTTCTGGCAGACGAGCCTACCGGTAACTTGGACCCTAAAAACTCATGGGAAATTATGATGTTATTGGAAGAAATCAACGAAGCCGGTACTACGGTTGTGGTGGTAACCCATAACAGAGAAATCGTAAATGCAATGCAAAAGCGCGTTATCACTATGAAAAAGGGCGTAATTGTAAGTGACGAAGAGGAAGGAGAGTATATCGATGAAGATTAGTACTTTGATTTATACTCTCAAACAGGGTATTAAGGGTATATTCAGAAACAAGTGGTTTTCCCTGGCAAGTATTGCTACCATTACCACCTGTCTGTTTTTGTTTGGTATTTTGTATGCGGTAGTGATGAACTTCCAGCATATCGTAAAAACTGCACAGGGCAATATGTCCGTTACGGTGTTTTTCTACGAAGAGACCACGGATGCCCGTATTGCGGAAATCGGTGATTTGATCCGTATCAGGGATGAAGTGGCTGATGTGAAGTATACGTCCGGGGAAGAAGCCTGGGCATATGTGCAGGAAACTTATTTTAACGGTGAGGCAGAAGGTTTTCCGACCAATCCTCTGGAACATCATGATAATTATGAAATCTTTTTAAAAGATGTGGCTAAACAGAGTACGCTGGTTACCTATTTGGAGTCCATTGAAGATATCAGATTGATTAATTATCAGGAAAGCACTGCGGAAGCTTTAAGCGGTGTGAATATGATTATTGCCTATGTGGCACTGGGACTGGTAGTGATTCTTTTAGCGGTATCCGTGTTCCTGATTAGCAATATGGTGACCATTGGTATTTCCGTGCGTCAGGAAGAAATCGGCATTATGAAATATATCGGGGCAACGGATTTCTTTGTTCGTGCACCTTTTGTGATTGAAGGTATGATTATCGGTGCCATTGGTTCCGTCATTCCTTTGGCGATTATTTATTTTGCATATACCAAAGTAATTACCTATGTGCTGGAGGAATTCGGGTTCCTTTCCCATATCCTGAATTTCTTAAGCGTGAAAGATATTTTTACCGTGCTGGTACCGGTATCCCTTGTCATAGGCATAGGAATCGGCTTTTTCGGAAGTTTCCATACAGTAAGAAAACATTTGCGCGTTTAATCGGAGGCAGAAAGATACATGAAGAAACGATTGGTAACGGCAGTGGCACTATTGTTATCGGTGTCGATGCTGGCAGGGCATGCGTCTTTGGTTTCTGCTTCGAATGTAACATCTGAGAGTATTCAGGAGAAGGAAGAGCAGATTGCCCAGGCAGAGGAAGAAAGAGAAAAATTACAGGCTTCCCTGACGGATGCAAAGGAAATCAAAGAAAGTCTGGAAGCCCAGAAAAAGGATTTGAATGCATATATCACGCAGCTGGACGGTGAGTTAACGGCAATTATCGACCATATTGACACATTGGAAACCCAGATTGCGGAAAAAGAAAATCAAATAACGGAAACCCAGGCGGAGTTACAGTCTGCCAGGGAAACCGAAGCAGAGCAGTATACCAATATGGTAGAGCGCATCCAATATATCTATGAACATGGGGAAGCTTCCTATGTCCAGATTCTGTTTTCCGGCACCAGTTTCAGCGACATGTTAAACAGGGTAGAATATCTGGAGCAGATTTCCGCATATGATAAAAATATGCTGGATCAGTATATTTTAAACCGTCAGCTGATTGAAGTTTTGGAGCAACAGCTGTTGACGGATAAGGCATTGCTTGAGGAAACAAAAGCCGGTAAAGAAGCGGAACAGGCAGCGCTGGAAGATTTGATTGCGGCAAAAGAAGCCACCATTCTGGAATACGAAAGAGATATTGCAGTGAAAGAAGATTCCATTGAAGCATATGAAGCAGATATTCGGGAGGAAACGGAAATCATTGAAGCCCTGGAAGCTGCCATTGCGGAAGAAAAACGCAAGCTGATTGAACAAAACCAGAAATTATTGACTTATGATGGCGGACAATTTAAGTTTCCGCTGGCATATTATACCAGACTTTCCAGTGAGTACGGCTGGCGTATGCATCCTACATTACATGTGGAGAAGTTCCACAACGGTATCGATTTGGCATCCCCTACGGGAACGGATATCTATGCGGCCTACGACGGCAAGGTAGTTGCGGCGGCTTATAGCAGTTCCATGGGGAATTATGTCATGATAGACCATGGTGACGATTTGTATACAATTTATATGCATGCGTCCAAATTATATGTTTCAACCGGCGATATTGTGGTGAAAGGGGAAACCATAGCAGCGGTAGGCTCCACGGGACGTTCTACCGGTCCCCATCTGCACTTTGGTGTGCGGCTTAACGGGCAATATGTGAGCCCGTGGAATTATCTGTCCCAGTGACAATAAACGCCCGGTCACCCGGCGTTCTAAGGAACACCCTCTGACGTAAGGCAAGGAGGAAAAATGCAACAAAATGAATTTTATGCGGTAAATACACCGCAACAGCAGCAACAAAATAATCAGTATACACAGAATGCACAGTATGGGCAGTATGTGCAGGGAAATCAGAATACAGCATGCGGGCAGTATACGCAGGCAACACAGAATACCGGTTATCAGCAAAACAATGGATATGGACAATATTCCCAGTATCCCTTGTATCCTCAGGACCCCCAGTGGACACAGAATCCGCAGGAACCGAAAAAAGGAAAAGGCGGTAAGTATTTCTGGTGTGGTCTTGCAACCGGTCTGGTAACCGCGCTGCTTATTGTAAGCAGTGTATATCTGGTAAATCGTCTGCAGGCACTGGCAGATGCCAGGGATTCCGTGGCAGACAACCGCACGGAAAAAGAGGAAGAAAAGGATACAGCCACAGATACCGATACTGCTATCACTCCTGATATGATTGCCAAGATGGAATTGATTGAGGAAATCATTGACACTTATTATTATCAGGAGGATATTGAAAGATCTGTTCTGGAAGAAGGTGCTTATGAGGGTATGGTTGCCGCCTTGGGTGACCCGTATTCCGAATATTATTCCGAAGAAGAACTGAATGAACTGTATGAGTCTACTTATGGAATATATTACGGCATAGGTGCCTATGTAGCGTTGGATGAAGATACCGGATATGCAAAAATCAGTAGTGTGATCGCGGGAACCCCTGCAGAAGAAGCGGATTTACGGGGGGATGACATTATTTATAAAGTAGACGGTCAGGATACCTATGGTCTGGAACTGTCAGAAGTAACCGCATTGATTAAAGGGGAAGAAGGAACGTATGTTACCCTTACCTTGGTGCGTGACGGTGTGGAAATTGAAAAAGAAGTAGTACGTCGTAAGGTGGAGGCACCCACTGTAGTATCAGAGATGTATGATAACGGTATTGCCTATATCCAAATTACAGAGTTTGATACCGTAACGGAAGACCAGTTTGCAGAAGCACTGGCAGTGGCAAGAGAAACCGGTATGCAGGGACTGATTCTGGATTTACGTGCCAATCCCGGCGGAAGCTTAAGCGCTGTTGTGAATATTGCAAAGATGTTGTTGCCGGAAGGTTTGATTGTATATACCGAGGACAGAGAAGGCAACAGGGACGAATATTATTGTAATGGCGAAAGAGAAATTGAAGTACCTATGGTAGTGCTGGTGGACGGCAATTCTGCAAGTGCTTCCGAAATTCTGGCAGGTGCTATTAAAGATTATGGTGTAGGTACTTTGATGGGAACTACCACATACGGTAAAGGTATTGTGCAACGTCCTATTGAGATGAGTGACGGCTCTGCAGTAAAACTGACTATCAGCTCTTATTATACGCCTAACGGTACCAACATCCATGGCATCGGCATCGAACCGGATGTAGTGGTAGAGTTCGACGGAGAGCGTTATTATAGTGATGAGAAGTATGATAACCAATTAGAAGCAGCCAAGGAACTTCTGTTGGAAATGATAAATGAATAAAAAGGATTTGTAAAACCGAGAGGTCGTACCTGTTACAAAAAGTTTCCACACAGACCCGCTCTCGCGCCATGAAAAACGTAGCGGATGCTAAACGCAACTGCACCTCTTCGAGGTTTGTTTTGTTAAGCACCGACGTTTTCCAAGGGTCTGTTTGAGAAAGCTTTTTGCAACAGGTACGACCTCAATTATCTTACAAATCCCGTTTAAGGATTAGAAGCTGTGGAAGAGAAGTTCCACGGCTTTTTCTATGTTGGATTTTGCGACACCGGAGTAATTGAGTACCAGTGTATGGGGGATAGATTTAGTCTTGTTGTAAAAGTATTCACTCAGGCAAGTGACGTGAATACCGTTGGCTGCGGCACGTGATACCAATTCTTCGTCAGAATAGTTAGTGTCTACGGATAAAAGGAAATGTAATCCGGCGTTTTCCTCCATGATGGTGACTTTATGGTAGTCGGGGTGTTTTTTGATACAACTGATGATTTCGTCACGCAGGGAACGGTAGTGATTACGCATGCGGTTGATATGCTTTTCAAAATGGCCCCTTTCAATAAATTTTGCCAGAGTATATTGCTCAAAGTTAGAAACGGTACAGGAGTAAAAGTTCAGTTCTTTTTTGTAGCGTTCCATAAGGCTTTTGGGTAAAACCATGTAACTGATTCGTATGGTAGAGGTCAGGGTTTTGCTAAAGGTATTCATATAAATCACTTTATCAGCCACATCGATACTCTGTAAGGACGGTATGGGCTTACCTAAAAGGCGGAATTCGCTGTCGTAGTCGTCTTCGATAATGTAACGGTCACTTGTTTTGGAGGCCCAGGATAATAGCTCATATCTGCGGCTGATGGGCGTTACGATACCGGTTGGAAAATGGTGTGAGGGTGATATGTGTAATACATCCGCCTCTGTTTGGTTTAAATAAGTGATATCCACCCCGTTTTTGTCCAGAGGAACCGGAATAAAAGACACTTCGTTGGAACGGTACATTTTGCTGATTTTCTGATAGGCGGGGTCCTCTGCGGCATAGGTTTTGCTGCGGCCTAAAAGCTGGATGATTAAACTGTAAAGATAGTCCGTTCCGGCACCCACTACAATTTGTTCCGGCTCCACTGTCATGCCGCGAAACTGATACAGGTAGTCTGCAATGGCATTTCTTAAAGGTGCAATTCCTGTGGAGGGGGATCTGACCATAAGCTTATCGGCTTCATCTGACATGGTTTCCCGCATAAGTTTGGTCCATGCTGCAAAAGGAAAGTTGTCTGCGGAGGTAGAATTGTTCACAAAATCCGCAAAATAGCAGGGGATATCCGAAGGCTGTGGTGTTTTTCTGAAAGGACGTTCTGCCTCAGTGCTTTGGGAAGAAGTCACATGGGAAACATAAAAACCACTTTTGGCAACGGAATAGAGATAGCCTTCCGCAACCAACTGTAAATAAGCGTTTTCCACGGTAATGGTGCTGACGTTTAAATGTTTCGCCAAAGCTCTTTTGGAGGGGAGCTTTTCGTCGGGAGAAAGCTTGTAATCCAGGATATCCTGCTTGATTTGTTTATATAAAGATTCGTAGAGACTGTCGGAGCCTCTGTTGGCAAAAGAATATGTAAGCATAAAACCTCAATCTGACCATAAATAATATTTTGATTTTGGGTATTTTGATATGGTCAAAAATTAGTATAATAGAATTTGTATTTGTTGTAAAGGGATTAGATTTTGAAAAAACGGTTTGCCGTGACATGGTAATAAACAGGCGGACTGTTTTGAAACAAGTGTATATAGTATATATAAGTATCGGAGGATATGAATAAGATGAAAAGAATTGTAAACGTTCAGGATATTTCATGTGTGGGTAAGTGCTCTCTGACCGTGGCGTTACCTATTATTTCCGCAATGGGAATCGAAACAGCCATTCTGCCTACCGCAGTGCTGTCCACCCACACCATGTTCAAAAATTTTACCTGCAAAGATTTAACGGACCAGATTAAACCCATTACGGCACACTGGAAACAGGAAGAGATGCAGTTCGGTGCCATTTACACAGGCTATCTGGGTTCTTTTGAACAGATTGATTTGATGAAAGAAATGTTTGATGACTTTAAGACAGAAGATACATTGCTTTTTGTGGACCCTGCCATGGCGGATAATGGTAAGTTGTATCCGGCCTTTGATGAAGCCTTCGCAAAACATATGGCTACTTTGTGTGCCAAAGCGGATATTATAGTGCCCAATGTGACGGAAGCCGCTTACATGACCGGTATGGAATACAAAGAGTCCTATGATGAGGCATATATCAAAGAGATGCTGGGTAAACTGGCAGAACTGGGTGCAAAAATCAGTGTGCTGACCGGTGTCAGCTTTAAAGAAGGCAAAACCGGTGTGATGGGCTATGACCGTATCAAAGACGAATACTATTACTATGAACAGGATAAATTAGCGGTAAGCTACCATGGTACCGGCGATATATTCTCCAGTACCTGCATCGGAGCCATGATGAATGGTCTGGACTGGAAAGAGGCAATGCAGGTTGCTGCGGATTATACTGCAGAATGTATCCGCATTACCGGAGAGGATGCTGACAAACCCTGGTACGGTGTGAATTTTGAACTGGCAATTCCTTATCTGTTAAAGAGAATCGGAAAGTAATCTGCACATGGTAAAAACCGGTTGCCGGGATGATTTTTGTTAAGAAAATGATTAAAATGACTATTTGGGGGCACCCTCTGACTAAAACGGTTAGAGGGTGTTTTTGTGCGTATAAAGAAACGGAAAATATGGAAAAGGTCGTTGGTTTCGTGTATACTGGTGGCAGGAGCGGTTTTATTCGTGTACCTGGGACAGCGGTTTTTCATACATGGCACAGAATGTTTTGTGCCGGCCTATGAGAAAATCCCGGTATCGGAAACTACGGACTATGAAACTATTTTTTTACAGTCCGGTGTGGGACCGGTGGCTGCCAAACGGTTGTTGGATGCGGGAGAACTACGGTCCATACAGGCAGCACAGGAAGATTTTTTTGAACCCGGAGAGGTAAAATGCGAATCCCTAATCGGATGGTTTACCAGAGAGGATAAATTGCAGCCAACTCCTGCATGTTTGCAACCGGGGGCGGCCCGGACGACGGAAAGGTCTATGGAGAATGGAAACAACGGGTATCCGCAGTTTGTGGATTTGCAACCGGGGGATATCCTGGTGACCTTGTCCACCCATTCCATTGGCTGGCGGCACGGACATGCGGCATTGGTACTGGATGAAAATACGACGGTGGAAAGCGTGATGTGGGGGGTGGATTCCACCTGTGGCAGAGTGGATAACTGGCTGGATTATGCCAATTGGGCAGTGCTTAGAATGAAAGATGTTACCCCAAACTTGCAACAACAGGTAGCCGACTATGCAGAAAACGAGTTGTGTGGCGTTCCCTATCATTTATCTGCGGGATTTATTGGCGCAAAAGCACCTGAAACAGATGAACCGTATTTTGGGGTGCATTGTGCATATCTGGTGTGGTATGCGTGGAATCACTTCGGATATGACTTAGACTCTGATGGTGGGCGACTGGTAACGGCGTCGGATTTGTTACATTCGGACCTGTTGGAAGTGGTGCAGTTGTACGGAATGGACCCGCAGGAATTTATAGAATAATAGCATAGAAATAGTAATGGAATATCAATTGGGAAATAGGAAAGTGATTCATAGATCAATGGAGGAGCAGGGATTATGTTTGATTTTTTGAAAAGCAGCAGAAATAAACAATTGGATGCCATTGTGCAGAAGATTCGGATGAATATGGAAAATAACTACAAAGATGCAGCCCAGATGAATCTGAAAGAATTAGAAGAACTGTTAGGACAACTGGAAGGAAAAGGCAAGCTAAATGCAAAGCAGAAAGCGTACTATACCGGCGAGGTAGATGCGTTTAAGAGCAGGATGAAAGGTTTTACCCACAAGGACCAGAAGCCGACGTGGGTGTGAAAAAGAATATATATATATAGCGAACAAATGTTCTGAAACGTATGGACAAATTAGCCTTTATGTGATATGCTATAAAAGCTGTATCACGAATAAATTAGGGTGATTTGTCCATATTTTATTTGTGGTGCATATAGTTTGAGAAAGAAGTGGTGAAATGGAGTTCAAATTACACAGTGAATATGCCCCTACCGGCGACCAGCCCCAGGCTATCAAAGATCTGGTGGACGGTTTCAAGGAAGGCAACCAATTCCAGACTTTACTGGGGGTTACGGGTTCCGGTAAAACCTTTACCATGGCAAACGTAATCGCCCAATTAAATAAACCGACTTTGATTATTGCCCACAACAAAACATTGGCAGGCCAGTTGTACTCTGAATTTAAGGA
Organism: Lachnospiraceae bacterium; assembly: GCA_045580245.1. Lineage (GTDB taxonomy): Bacteria > Bacillota > Clostridia > Lachnospirales > Lachnospiraceae > Acetatifactor. Next base: position 34,280 of record JAZNNL010000010.1, on the reverse strand, counting down.
ATTTTTTCCGGAGAACGCAGTGGAATATTTTGTGTCCTACTATGATTATTACCAGCCGGAGGCCTATGTGCCTTCCACGGATACCTATATTGCAAAAGATTCTGCCATCAATGAAGAAATCGACCGCCTGCGACTGTCCGCAACCGCTTCCCTGACGGAACGCAAGGATGTTATTGTGGTAGCCAGCGTATCCTGTATTTACGGCCTGGGTAGTCCGGACGATTATCAGGGCATGGTGGTGTCCCTCCGTCCGGGTCAGGAAAAAGACAGGGACAGAGTGCTGCGTGAGCTCATCGATATCCAGTATGACCGCAACGATATGGATTTACAGCGTGGCAGTTTCCGTGTCCGCGGGGATGTGGTGGAAATTTATCCCGCCCAGGGCGGAGACTATCTGATTCGTATTGAATTTTTCGGGGATGAGATTGACCGTATCTGCGAAGTGGAACCTTTGACCGGACAGGTGCATGCCACGCTGAATCATATTGCTATTTTCCCGGCATCCCACTATGTAGTGGCACCGGATAAGATAAAAAGAGCCTGTGACGATATTGAAAAAGAACTGGAAGAGCGAATCCGCTTCTTTAAAGGTGAGGACAAATTACTGGAAGCCCAGCGTATTTCCGAACGCACCAATTTTGATGTGGAGATGCTCAGGGAAACCGGCTTTTGTTCCGGCGTAGAAAACTATTCCAGACATTTAAGCGGTATGAAAGAGGGAGAGCCGCCCCATTGTCTGATGGATTATTTCGGGGATGATTTTTTGATTATTATTGATGAGTCCCACATTACCATTCCACAGATTGGCGGTATGTACGCGGGAGACCGTTCCCGTAAAACTACACTGGTGGATTATGGGTTCAGACTGCCTTCCGCACTGGACAACCGGCCTCTCAATTTTGAAGAATTTGAGGGACACATTGACCAGATGTTGTTTGTGTCTGCCACTCCTTCTACCTATGAGGAGGAACACGAACTGCTCCGCACAGAGCAGATTATCCGGCCTACGGGGCTTTTGGACCCGGAGATTTCCGTGCGTCCCGTAGAGGGACAGATTGACGATTTGCTGGCGGAAATTAAGAAAGAAATTGAGAAACACAACAAAGTGCTGGTAACAACCCTTACCAAGCGGATGGCAGAGGATTTGACGGACTACATGAAGGAAGTAGGCATCCGTGTGAAATACCTGCACTCGGATATCGATACACTGGAGCGTGCGGAAATTATCCGTGACATGCGTCTGGATGTGTTTGATGTGCTGGTAGGTATCAATCTGTTGCGAGAAGGTCTGGATATTCCCGAGATTTCCCTGGTAGCAATACTGGATGCAGACAAAGAAGGATTCCTGCGTTCCGCAACCTCTCTGATTCAGACGGTAGGACGTGCGGCGCGAAATGCAGAAGGACATGTGATTATGTATGCGGACAATATGACGGATTCTATGAAGATTGCCATTGAGGAAACGGAGAGACGCCGCCGCATCCAGCAGAAATATAATGTGGAGCACGGTATCACGCCCCAGACCATTAAGAAGGCGGTGCGTGACCTGATTAGTATTTCCAAGGTTATTGCCAAGGAAGAAGTGAAGTTTGAAAAGGATCCCGAATCCATGAACCGCAAGGAACTGGAAAAGCTGATTGCCGATGTGCAGAAGAAGATGCAGAAAGCAGCGGCGGATTTAAACTTCGAGGCAGCAGCAGAGTTGCGTGACAAGATGGTTGAGTTAAAGACAGTGCTTAGGGATTTGGAAGAGTAGAAAGAGGTAACCCATGGAAGAAATACAGAAAATGCGCCCCAGGGAGTGGATTAAAATCCGGGGTGCAAAGGAACATAACTTAAAAGATATTGATGTGGATATTCCCAGAAATGAAATGGTGGTTCTGACAGGACTGTCAGGTTCCGGTAAGTCCTCGCTGGCTTTTGATACCATTTATGCAGAGGGACAGCGTCGTTATATGGAGTCTCTGTCTTCTTATGCCCGCCAGTTTTTGGGACAGATGGAAAAGCCCAATGTAGAGAAGATTGAGGGACTGTCCCCCGCCATATCCATTGACCAGAAATCCACGAACCGTAACCCCCGCTCTACCGTGGGCACCGTAACGGAAATTTACGATTATTTCAGATTGTTGTATGCCCGTATCGGGATTCCTCATTGCCCGAATTGCGGCAGGGAGATTGCCAAACAGAGCGTGGACCAGATGGTGGATCGTATTATGGAACTGGAAGCCGGTACCCGTATTCAGCTTCTGGCACCGGTAGTACGCGGCCGGAAAGGGGAACATGTCAAGGTATTTGAACGTGCCAAACGAAGCGGTTATGTCCGTGTTCGCGTAGACGGTAATATGTACGAACTGTCCGAGAAAATCAAACTGGATAAAAACATTAAGCACAATATCGAAGTGGTAGTAGACCGTCTGGTGGTGAAAGAAGGCATCGAGCGCAGACTGACGGATTCTATTGAAAACGTGCTGGAACTTTCGGAAGGTCTTTTGGAAGTGGATGTGATTGACGGGGAAGCTATGACCTTCAGTCAGAGCTTTGCCTGCCCTGATTGCGATATCAGTATCAGTGAGATTGAACCCAGAAGCTTTTCCTTTAACAATCCTTTCGGTGCCTGTCCCGACTGTTTCGGTTTGGGTTACAAGATGGAATTTGACATAGATTTGATAATTCCTGACAGGGAGCTCAGCATCAGTCAGGGTGCCATTGCCGTGACGGGTTGGCAGTCCTGTGCGGATAAGGGCAGTTTTACCAATGCCATTTTGCAGGCACTTTGCAAGGAGTATCAATTTGATTTGGACACTCCTTTTGAAAAATATCCTGAGAAGATACAGCAGATTCTCATCTACGGTACAGATGGTAAAAAAGTAGATGTGTATTACGAGGGGCAGAGAGGCCGTGGCGTGTACCCGGTAGCTTTTGAAGGTCTTATTAAAAGCGTAGAACGCAGGTATAGAGAAACATTTTCGGAGACCATGAAACAGGAGTACGAATCTTTTATGAGGATTACCCCCTGTAAGCTTTGCGGAGGCATGCGTCTGAAACGGGAGGCACTGGCGGTAACCGTATGTGATAAAAATATCCATGAGATTACTTCCATGTCCATAGATAAATTGCAGACTTTCTTAGAGGAAATGCAGCTGACAAAGCAACAGGCATTAATCGGAAAACAGGTTTTAAAGGAAATTAAGGCAAGAGTAGGATTTTTGGTAAATGTAGGATTAAGCTACCTTTCCCTTTCCAGAGCTACGGGGACACTTTCCGGTGGAGAAGCCCAGCGTATCCGACTGGCAACTCAGATTGGCTCGGGTCTTGTGGGGGTATGTTATATTCTGGATGAGCCCAGTATCGGTCTGCATCAGAGGGACAATGATAAGCTGCTGGCGGCACTGAAAAACCTGCGGAATCTGGGAAATACCCTGATTGTGGTAGAACACGATGAGGATACCATGTTTGCGGCGGACTATATTGTGGATATCGGACCAGGGGCAGGCTCCCACGGCGGACATGTGGTAGCTTGCGGTACTGCGGAAGAAATTATGCAGGTACCGGAATCCATAACCGGACAGTATTTAAGCGGTGCAAAGAAGATTCCTGTGCCTAAGATGCGCAGAAAACCTACCGGCAAACTCACCGTTGTAGGTGCACAGGAGAATAACCTGAAAAATATTACGGTGGATTTCCCGTTGGGCGTCATGACGGCGGTGACAGGCGTGTCAGGTTCCGGCAAGAGTTCTCTGGTAAATGAAATTTTATATAAATATCTGGCAAAGAAGTTAAACCGTGCCCGTACCATACCCGGCAAGCACAAATGCATTAAGGGAGTAGAACAGTTAGACAAGGTCATTGATATTGACCAGTCCCCTATCGGACGGACACCCCGTTCCAATCCGGCAACCTATACAGGCGTTTTTGACCAAATCAGAGATTTGTTTGCAGCAACCGCAGATGCAAAGGCAAAGGGATACAAGAAAGGCCGTTTCAGCTTTAATGTAAAAGGCGGACGCTGTGAGGCATGCAGCGGTGACGGTATCATTAAGATTGAGATGCATTTCCTTCCCGATGTGTATGTGCCCTGCGAGGTTTGCGGCGGGAAACGTTACAACAGGGAAACATTGGATGTCAAATATAAAGGCAAGAGTATATATGATGTGTTGGATATGACAGTGGAAGAAGCGGTACCTTTCTTTGAAAATGTACCTTCCATCCGCCGTAAAATCGAAACCCTCAACGATGTGGGACTCTCCTACATCAAGCTGGGGCAGCCTTCCACACAGCTATCCGGTGGTGAAGCACAACGCATCAAACTGGCGACGGAACTAAGTCGCAGAAGCACCGGCCAGACCATATATATTCTGGACGAACCTACTACGGGTCTGCATTTTGCGGATGTGCAGAAACTGATAGAGATTTTGCAGCGTCTGGCGGACGGAGGCAATACGGTGGTTGTGATTGAACACAATCTGGATGTGATTAAGACAGCAGACTACATTATTGATATCGGTCCGGAAGGCGGTGACGGCGGTGGTACCGTGATTGCACAGGGAACACCGGAAGAAGTGGCAGCCAATCCGGTTTCCTATACGGGACAGTATATTAAGAAACTGTTAGAAAATAAAAAAATGCTCTAAAGGAATCAAAGAAAGCAGCCGATAAATTCTTTACAAGAGCAAGGATGCAGGTAACAGGACGGAAGGATCCGTCCTATTCCTGCATTTTATTTTTTAAAATTTTATGAAACCTCTATGAAAATGGTGCAATTTGGGTTATAATATTTAAGAATGTCCTGCTGGCGGTTATATTGTGGGGCAAAACAGAAAAGTATGTAGAAAAATAGAGTATTGTAAACCAACACTACCATGAAAGGGGTAAGTTTTATGCAGTATACAGATATCGGAATTGATTTAGGTACAGCGAGTATCTTAGTTTACATCAGAGGAAAAGGCGTTGTGTTAAAGGAGCCTTCTGTTGTGGCTTTTGATAGAGATACCAACAAGATTAAGGCAATCGGTGAAGATGCACGTCTTATGTTAGGTAGAACACCCGGCAACATCGTTGCAGTCAGACCTTTGCGTCAGGGTGTAATTTCAGACTACACCGTTACGGAAAAGATGATGAAATATTTTATCCAGAAAGCGCTGGGCAGAAGAAGCTTCAGAAAGCCCCGCATTGCGGTTTGTGTACCCAGTGGCGTAACGGAAGTAGAAAAGAAAGCAGTAGAAGATGCTACTTATCAGGCAGGAGCAAGAGAAGTATCCATCATTGAGGAACCTATCGCAGCAGCTATCGGTGCAGGTATTGATATATCCAAACCCTGTGGCAACATGATTGTAGATATCGGCGGCGGTACTTCCGATATAGCTGTTATTTCCTTAGGCGGTACTGTAGTCAGTGCCTCCATCAAGATTGCAGGTGACGATTTCGATGAAGCAATCGTACGTTATATGCGTAAGAAGCACAACCTGTTAATCGGTGAGAGAACTGCAGAAGATTTGAAGATTAAAATCGGCTCTGCTTACAAGAGACCCGAAGTAGATTATATGGATGTCAGAGGACGTAACCTGGTAACAGGTTTGCCCAAGACAGTTACGGTTTCTTCCGAAGAAACCGAGGAAGCACTCAGAGAAACCACAGCACAGATTGTGGAAACCATTCATAGTGTATTGGAGAAGACTCCCCCCGAACTGGCGGCTGATATTGCTGACAGGGGTATTGTTCTTACCGGTGGCGGAAGCTTGTTGCGCGGTTTGGAAGATTTGATTTCCGCAAAGACCGGCATTAACACGATGACAGCTGAGGATCCTATGACTGCAGTGGCAATCGGTACCGGCAAATATGTGGAGTTCCTGGCAGGTTATAAAGCAGACTAAAGAAACGGCGGTATTTCGCCGGGGAGGAAAACCATGTTAAAGGGATTGTATACGGCGCATACCGGCATGAGAAATGAACAGAACCGTATGGACATTATGACCAACAATCTGGCTAATGCTTCTACGGTGGGTTTTAAAAAAGAAGGTTCCACCAGTCAGGCATTTGATACGATTCTGGCAGTAAAATTGAAAGATATATCCGTTGGTACGGGAAGGGTAGAACCGATTGGTGTAAACAGACCCGGTGTTAAAATCGGAGAAAATTACACGGATTATACCCAGGGTTCCTTCCGTATCACAAACAATACATTTGATTTGGCTCTGGGCGGTGAAGGCTTTTTTGCCGTAGAGTTTACCAATAAAATGGGTGAAACTTCTACCATGTACACCAGAGCGGGTAACTTTACCCTGACGGAAGAAGGGTATTTGGTTACCACAGACGGCGACTTTGTGTTAGACGAAAACAATAACCGTATTAAACTGGATCCGTTAAAGGGTGCGGATATTATGCAGGATGGCACCATCAGCCAGGAAGGCAATGTGATTGCCAGAATCCAGGTGGCGGATTTTGCGGACTATAATTCCTTGGAACGTTACGGCGAAACTTATTTTACGCCTTTAGAAGGCGCGCAGCTGATACAGTCTTCAGCATCGGTGCAGTCAGGCGTTTTGGAAATGGCAAATGTACAGGTGGTTTCCGAAATGGTAAATATGATTACCATTACAAGACAGTATGAGAGTAACCAAAAGGTGTTACAGACTTACGATTCTTCTCTGGAAATCGCAGTAAACCAGTTAGGTAAGTTATAGGAGGTAGGGTATGGTACGTAGTTTATGGACAGCGGCAACAGGTATGATTGCCCAGCAGACAAATGTAGATACCATTGCTAACAATCTTGCAAACGTAAATACTACAGGTTATAAAGCACAGGTCAATGAATTTAAGTCTTTGCTTTATCAGAATATACAGACAAGAACAACAACCGCTAACGGAGACCCCAAGCCCTCCGGTGCACAGGTTGGTCTGGGTGTAAGAAATGCATCCATTAATACTTTGTTTTCCAACGGTAGTATGCTGGCTAATGATAGTAATACTTCTTTTGCTATCAGCGGTAAGGGCTTTTTTGCAATCCGTGGTGAAGACGGTAATACATATTATACCCGTAACGGTAACTTCCGCTGGGCACTGGCTAACGGTGGCGGAAATATGCTGGCGGACAGTGAAGGTTTGCCTGTTATGTCTTCCGATGGCACACCGATTATTCTGGATGACTCCTATGATACCAACCAGATTACGGTAACTGCTGACGGCAGCATCTGTTATCCCGATGAAAACAACAATCCCCAGCCTCTGGGTATTACCATCGGATTGTATCAGTTTTCCAATCCCGGCGGTCTGGAAAGAAAGGACAGCAGCCTTTATCAGCAGAGCGCAGCCAGTGGAGAGCCTATTAATGAGGCAACCAGTGACAATGTAGAAAAGAGTTCCGTATTGCAGAACTATCTGGAAGGCTCCAACGTACAGGTAGTGGATGAGATGGTAAACATGATTGTGGCACAAAGAGCATATGAAATGAACTCTAAGGCAATTACGGCTTCTGACGAAATGTTACAACAGGCTAACAACCTTCGTCGTTAATAAAAGACTGTAGAGGGTGAGAATCCGCCGATGATCCCGGTGACAAGGTGTAAAAACAGCAATCACAGTGGCGGATGCAGGAGGAAATATTATGGATATTAGCGGTTTGACCGGTACCTATACAGATTTATATCAGGCACAGGCTTCCCAAAGTGCAAACAAACTGGAAGGGGAATTGAAAAACGATTATTCCAAGGCAACCGATGCAGAATTAATGGATGCCTGCAAACAGTTTGAGGCTTATTTTGTTGAGCAGATGTTTAAAGAGATGATAAAGACAATTCCGGAATCGGACACCACATCCTCTTATACATCCAATCTGATGGACTATTACAAAGACAATATGGTACAGGAAATTGCCGGTGAAGCCACGGAACAGGAAGGCTTAGGGCTGGCGCAGATGCTGTATGAGCAGATGAAGAGAAATTACGGTCTGTAACATTATCTTTGTAAATGCAGTAGTTTACTGTATGAGGACGTAACACAGATAGAGATATATACTGGCAACGGAAAAGACTGCTGAAGAGGCAGTCTTTTTGTACTATGGTGGCGGAGAGATTCGTTGGTAACTTGAGGTAATTACATGGAAATAATCAAAGGATTTGTAGATCATATTATATTTCAAAATGCAGATAACGGTTACACGGTACTTTCCCTGTTGGTGGAGGACGGGGAAACGATTCTGGTTGGTATGATGAAAGGAATCAGTCAGGGAGACAGTATCCGGGCAGAAGGGGATTATATAGAGCATCCCGTTTATGGTGCACAGTTTAAGGTAGTGACTTTTAAAACGGTTATGCCGGAGGATGCTGCCGGAATGGAACGTTACCTGGCAAGCGGTGCCATTAAGGGTATCGGTGCTGCTTTAGCGGCCCGTATTGTGAAAAAATTCGGGGCGGATACGTTTAGGATTATGGAGGAGGAGCCGGAACGGCTTGCAGAAATTAAAGGAATCAGTGAAAGGATAGCCAGAGAAATTTCTGCGCAGATGGAAGAAAAAAAGGATATGCGGGAAGCGTTCCTGTATTTGCAACAATTTGGTATTACCAACACATTGGCAGTTAAAATATATAACACCTATGGAAACCGGCTTTATACCGTTATGCAGGAAAATCCCTACAAAATGGCGGAAGACATTGACGGGGTGGGATTTAAGATTGCGGATGAGATTGCAACACGTATCGGGATACATACAGACTCGGATTATCGTATCCGAAGCGGAATTCTGTATGTACTTTTATAGGCGGTACAAGAGGGGCATATGTATTTGCCGGGCAGTATTCTGCTTGCGAAAGCTTCAGAATTGTTAGGCGTGGAAGAGCAACATATTGAACCACAGATTAGTAATCTGGCAATGGACAGAAAGCTTGTGGTAAAAAAGCCTTCGCCGGAGGCTGAGATACAGGTGTTTGCCGCAAATTATTATTATGCAGAATTGAACTGTGCGCGGATGCTGTTGCAATTGAATATTCCCATGGAGGGAGATGGGGAGCTTTTACCGGCGCAGGAAGAAGGCATCCGGAAAAGAATTCGCACCATTACACAGGAGACAGAACTGGAACTGGATGCATTACAGGAAAAAGCAGTCCTGGAATGTGTGAAGAATGGGGTTTTTGTATTGTCCGGCGGACCGGGTACCGGTAAAACCACCACCATTAATACCATCATCCGCTTTTTTGAAGCGGAACATTTGGATATTTTTCTGGCAGCGCCTACCGGACGTGCGGCAAAACGTATGACGGAAACAACGGGATATGAAGCCAGAACCATTCATCGTATGTTAGAATTGACGGGCTATCCGGGCGAAGATGGTGCTAAGAATATCCGATTTGAAAAAAATGAAGAGAATCCGCTGGAAGCAGATGTCATTATCATAGACGAAATGTCGATGGTAGATATTCATTTGTTACAGGCATTGTTAAAGGCGGTTTCACCGGGAACCAGATTGATTCTGGTAGGAGATGTGGACCAGCTTCCTTCGGTAGGTCCGGGACAGGTATTGCGTGACATTATGCTTAGCGGTGCTTTTCCCATGATTGTATTGAAGAAAATATTCCGCCAGGCGCAAGAGAGCGGTATTGTGGTCAATGCGCACAGGATAAATGGGGGAGAAGCCCCCTTATTAGACAATAAGAGCAGGGACTTTTTCTTTTTGGAAAGAGACAATGTGAATGTGATTTATAAACATATGGTGCAGTTGATTACGGAAAAACTGCCGAAATACGTAGGTACAGATGCTTTTGAAATACAAGTGTTGACGCCTATGAGAAAAGGCAATCTGGGGGTAGAAACCCTGAACCGGATTCTGCAGCAGTATGTAAATCCGCCATCGCCCGATAAAAAGGAATACGCCATAGGGGAAATGGTATTCAGAGAAGGCGATAAGGTTATGCAAATTAAGAATAACTATGAACTGGAGTGGGAAATTGTCAGCCGTTACGGCATCCCCATTGACAAGGGATTGGGCATTTTTAACGGTGATATGGGCCGCATTTTGCAGATAAATGAGTATGCAGGAAATATGGTGGTGGAATATGATGAACACAGGCGCGTAACCTATCCTTTTGTGCAGCTGGAAGAGCTGGAACTGGCATATGCCATTACCATACACAAGGCACAGGGAAGCGAGTATGCAGCGGTGGTGATGCCGCTTTTAACAGGACCGAAAATGTTGTTTAACAGAAATCTGCTTTATACGGGTGTAACCCGTGCAAAATCCTGTGTTACCATACTGGGAAGCCGGGTGACCATAGGGGAAATGGTCAACAATGCGGATGTGAATGCCAGATATACTGCTCTGGCAACCAGAATCCGGGAACTGGAGCTGGCAGGAGAAGAGAACGGCTTTGGATACTAAAGGATAATAGGGAGAGGAAAATCAGGAAAAGAGAAGGTTGTGCATGCGGAAAGAGGTATGCATGATTAAAAGAAAGCAAAAACAATTTCTGACACTGTTGTTTCCTAACAGATGCCCTGTTTGTGACAATGTTGTCAGTATGAAAGACGGACTGGTCTGTAGGGAGTGTAAAGAGAAATGGAAGGTGATACAATCGCCTTTCTGCCTGCACTGCGGGAGACCGTTGCCTGCTATGGAACAGGAATATTGCCACGACTGCTTAAACAGAAAACATTTGTATCGGCAGGGCAGGGCTTTATACAGATATGGGGATGTGGCAAAATCCATTTACCGGTTTAAATATGGCGGCAGACAGGAATATGCCACCTATTTCGGGGAAAAGATGGCCAGAGAATTACGGGATTTTATTCACGGGATACAACCGGACGGACTGGTACCGGTGCCGTTAAATAAAAAACGGAAAAACCGCAGGGGATATAATCAGGCGGAGCTGTTGGCAAGGGTTTTGGGGAAGGCTTTTGATATCCCTGTTTATGACAAATGGGTGGTAAGAAAACGGAATACGGTGCCGCAAAAAGAATTAAATGCGTTACAAAGGCAAAATAATTTGAAAAAGGCTTTCAAAATTGCGCAAAATGATGTAAAATTAAGTACGATTATAATTATTGATGATATCTATACCACCGGCAGCACCGTGGATGCTTTGGCAGAGGTGCTTTTACAAGCCGGGACAGATAAAATTTATTTTGTGGCACTGGCGATTGGTGCCGGAAAGTAGGAGGTTGCCTATGAATGTTCGAAATTGCAGAAGATGCGGAAGAATGTTTAACTATGTTATGGGGGCTTTTGTGTGCCCGTCATGCAGAGAAGGATTGGAAGCTGATTTCCAGAAGGTAAAGACGTATGTCAGAGAACATCCCGGTGCAACGATTACAGAAGTTTCCGAAGAATGTGAAGTGGCGACTTCTCAGATTCACCAGTGGTTGCGTGAAGAGCGTCTGGAACTGGCAGAGGGATCTGCCATCGTTCTGAATTGTGAAGCATGCGGTGCTCCCATTACCTGCGGAAGATACTGTGACCAGTGCAGAAGAGGGCTGACCATGGGACTGAAAGATGCGTCCCGCTCTTTACAGAAGCAGCAGGCGCCTGTTGAGAAACCGGATACAAGACAACGTGACGGAGATAAAATGCGTTACCTGAACAAGTAGGTTTGAAAGGTTTAAGGATGTTAAACGAAGAACGAATTATTTTAATGACAAAGCTGGCTGCCTATGAAGCCGGCGAAGGAAAGAAGAATACTGCCATCGGTAAGTATTTCCGCAGCGATTACATCGGTGTGCAGGTAATCAAATCCATTCTGTGCGCAACCATTGCATTTGCAATCGGGTTCGGACTCTATATTTTATATGATTTCGAGACGCTTATGATGGATATTTACAAGATGGATTTGTTTATATTCGCCAAAAATGTGTTAATGATCTATTTCGCAGTAGTGGCAGTTTATGCAGTGCTGACTTATGTGATATATACGTATCGTTACAGCCGGGCAAAAAAGAGCCTGAAAAACTATTACGGCAACTTGAAAAAGCTGTCTGCTTTATATGAGAAAAAGAAACATTAACAGAGAGGTCTGGTTATGAGAAATTTACTGGAAATAAGAGAGATGATGAAAAAGTTCTACAGCAAGTATGAAGTGTATATTTTGCCGGTAGTTAAGTTCCTGGTAGCAATGATTACATTGCTTGCCGTGAATGGACAGTTAGGATATATGGCACGTATTGACAGTACACCGATTGTGCTTATGGTTGCTTTGCTGTGTTCTTTCCTGCCCACCGGATTCATTATCTTTTTTGCTGCGGTTTTTGTGATGCTGCATTGTTACACGTTATCCCTTGAGGTGGCGCTGGTGGCTTTTTGCCTGTTTTTGGTTATGGCGCTGTTGTTTTTCCGCTTTGCACCCAAGGATGCACTGGTAGTGATGCTGACACCGCTGTTGTTTGGACTCAAGATCCCTTATTTTGCGCCTCTTGCAATGGGTCTGATAGGCACACCTGCATCTGCGGTTTCGGTAGGGTGTGGCGTTGTGGTATATTATTTTATCAAATTCATTTCCATTAATGCCGCTTCCATCAGTGCAATAGAAGAAGGGGAAATGGTTGCGCGTTTGCGACTGGTGATTGACGGGCTTCTTGACAATAAAGAGATGGTGGTTGTGGTTGCGACCTTTGCGTTTGTAGTCGTTTTGGTATATATCATCCGCAAGTTACCCATTGATTATGCCTGGAATGTGGCGATGATTGGCGGAGCATTTGTTAACATCGTGATTCTTTTGCTGGGAGATTTGATGTTTGATGTCAATGTACCCATTGCTGGAGTTGTGCTGGGAACATTGGTTTCCGTAGGTTTATGTCTTGTTCTGCAATTTTTCGTTCTCTGTGTGGATTATACCAGAACGGAAAAAGTGCAGTTTGAAGATGATGAATATTATTACTATGTGAAGGCAGTGCCTAAGATGACAGTGGCAACGCCGGAAAAGAATGTGAAGCGTATCAATGCCCCGGTAGGCAGAGGCGGACAATCCGGCGCACGTCAGGTTGTAAAAAGTGCCACCTCACAAAAGACTACCGGCAGACAGGCACCTTCCCGTACGATTTCAACAAACAGCCGGGGATATGAGGACCGGGATATCGATATGGAAGAGGATATTGAAGATTTAGAAGAAATTTAAGGTAGGACAGTAGGTATGCAGCAACAGCTTCAGAAACTAACTGACAATATGATACGGCGCATACCGGATATGGATTTAGCAAATGCGGTAGAAATATTTATTGTGGCTTATCTCATTTACCATATCCTTATCTGGATTAAAAATACCAGGGCCTGGAGTTTACTCAAGGGCCTGGTTATCATTTTGGTCTTTTGGATGATTGCTGCTTACTTTAGAATGAATACGATTCTTTGGCTTGGAGAGAATATTCTGGGTTTTGCGGTTACCGCGGTCATTGTTATTCTCCAGCCCGAATTGAGAAAGGCACTGGAAGAACTGGGAAATAAAGAAATTATCAGTAACGTGCTGCCTTTTGCCGGCAATAAAAGGGAAGAAGGCGAGTTTAGTGCAAAAACAATCAATGAAATCGTGAAAGCCTGCGTAGAGATGGGCAAGGTGAGAACGGGAGCTTTGATTGTAATTGAATGCAAGCAACCCCTTGGAGAGTTTGAAAGAACAGGTATTGATGTAGATGCTTTGGTAAGCAGCCAGCTTTTGATTAATATATTTGAGCATAATACACCGTTACATGACGGTGCTGTTATTGTACGTGGGAACAGAGTGGCGTCAGCAACCTGCTATTTGCCGCTTTCTGATAATTTGAATCTGGATAAAAACCTGGGAACAAGACATCGTGCAGGGCTGGGTATTTCGGAAGCAACGGATGCGGTAACGGTAATTGTATCCGAAGAAACCGGTAAAATCAGTCTGGCTTATAAGGGTTCTCTTGAAAGAAACCTGGACGGGGAAAGGTTGAAAGAACGTTTGGAGATGGCGTTGCCGGGCGGCGTGGAAGAAGAGAAGAAGACGCGTAAAATCTTTAGAGGAAGGAGCAAGGCGGATAAAGTTGAAAACAATAAAAAAACTGGGCAAAAAGCTGCTGAATAACTGGTTTCTGAAGCTTCTGTCACTGGTGGCTGCATTCCTGCTTTGGCTCGTGGTAATGAATATAGACGACCCGGAGGAGAAATGGACAGTCTATAATATACCGGTTAAATTGGTAAATACAGATGTGGTTACCAATGAAGATATGGTATATGAGGTGTTGGAAAAAACAGATGTGGTGCGAAGCGTTACCATTACGGCACCGAAGTCGGTTAAGGATGAATTGAGCAGTAGCGATATTGTGGCGGAAGCAGATTTTAGTAATCTGACGGTAACCAATACGGTGGAAATCCGTTTTTACTCCCTGCGCTACAATGATAAGATAACAGCTATCAGCGGAAGTAATGAAATTTTAAAACTGAATATAGAAGAAAAGAAGATGAAGAGACTGGTGCTGGAAGTTGAAACCACCGGTGAAGTGGCTGAAGGCTACATGATTCACAGTGTCATACCAAACCAGAACAGAATTGAAGTGACCGGACCGGCATCGATTGTATCCCAAATAGCGGAAGCTAAGGTGCAGGTGGATGTTACGGATTCTACCGGTGATATTTCTACTAATGCGGATATTAAGTTATATGATGCGGATGGGGTGGAAATTGCAACGGATAAGTTGGATTTGAATGTAACCAATGCCTTGGTGCAGGTAAATATTCTTGCGACCAAGACGGTACCTGTTTTCTACTCCGTAATGGGTACGCCGGCAGAAGGATATCTTTTTACAGGTGTCATTGAAGGAGCTCCCGATGAGATTGCCATCGCGGGTTCTGTTGGGGCGATAGAAGGTGTAAAACATATTATTGTTCCGGAGGAAGAACTCAATATTGCGGGACAGACGGAAAATCTCGTAAGGAGTATTCAGGTGGAAAGCTATTTACCGGAGGGTACCATTTTGGCCGATGCTACCTTTAATGGCAAAGTGCTTGTTACAGTGTACATTGAAGAAGAGTTCGAAAAAAATCTCAATGTATCTGCAGATAATATCCGGATAACGGATGTACCGGAAGGATTTGAAATTGCGTTGAGCGGAGATATGTCCGTATATACGCTTCGCGTGAAAGGCCTGCAGGAAAATGTAGATGCAATTGATGCCAATGGATTGGAAAGCACCATCAGTGTTGCGGATTTGATGGAAGAACACGGTTGGGAGACACCTGTACCTGGCATTTACGAAGTGGAGCTTCAAATGGAATTGCCACAGGATATTACCATAGTGGAACCGTTAAGAGCATATATTGAAATAACTGAAAAAGTAGAATCGGAGGAAATAGAATAAATGGGACGTTTATTTGGAACAGACGGAGTACGCGGAGTCGCAAATGAGGAGCTGACACCTTTACTGGCTATGCAGCTGGGTCAGGCAGGAGCTTATGTATTAACAAAAGAAAAGGCACACAAGCCTACTTTGATGGTAGGATATGATACCAGAATTTCAGGAGATATGTTGGCAAATGCTTTGATGGCAGGTGCTTGTTCGGTAGGGGCTAACTGTATTTTTGTGGGAGTTATCCCGACCCCTGCAATTGCATATTTAACCAGAAAATATAAAGTAGATGCAGGTGTAGTCATTTCAGCATCCCACAATCCTGTTGAATTTAACGGTATTAAATTCTTTGATGGTAACGGATATAAGTTGCCTGATGAAATGGAAGATGAAATAGAAGCATTGATTAAAAATAATATGCAGGGTGTAAAATTCCCTACAGGTTCCGGCGTAGGTAAGGTAAAATACCGTACCGATGCAAGGGAAGAGTATATTAATCACGCAGTACAGTCTGTACCGGTGGATTTGACCGGTATGAAGATTGTTGTGGACTGCGCAGAAGGTGCTGCTTTCTATACATCCGTAGAAGCATTAAAAGATTTGGGCGCAGAAATTGTTGCTATCCATAACAATCCCGACGGAACCAATATCAATGCAAACTGCGGTTCTACCCATATGGAAGAATTACAGGCACGTGTCGTATATGAAAAGGCAAATGTAGGTCTGGCATTTGACGGAGATGCGGACAGAATGCTGGCTGTGGACGAAAACGGTAATATCGTGGACGGTGACCAGATTATGTCCATCGTAGGTCTGCATATGAAGAAAAACGGAACCCTGAAGCAGAATGCCATTGTAGCAACCGTTATGAGTAACTTGGGATTTTTCTTAATGGCAGAAAAGAATGGCGTTACAGCAGAACAGACCAAGGTAGGCGACCGTTATGTACTGGAACGCATGCGTGAAATCGGTGCAAGTCTGGGTGGTGAACAGTCCGGTCACATTATCTTTTTAGATGAAAATACTACCGGTGACGGATTATTAAGCGCATTACATTTGTTGCAGGTTATTGTGGATACCGGTAAACCTCTTTCCGAACTGGCAAAAGTGATGGAAGTGTTGCCTCAGGCGCTGGTAAATGCAAAGGTTGCAAACCATAAGAAAGATCATTATCTGGAATATCCGGAAATTGCAAAGGCTATCGATGAGCTGACAGCCAAGTTTGCAGGAGAAGGTCGTGTGTTAATCCGTCCTTCCGGAACAGAACCTTTGGTACGTGTAATGATAGAGGGTAAGGACAAGGAACAGATTCAGGAAGAAGCTGAAAAACTGGCAGTTCTGATACAGGATATTATGTTTTAGAAAAGGCTTGTGAACCTTACTAAAAAATGGTATAGTTGAAGTGTGAGAAGGGAAATTGGAGGTACTACGTCATGGTAAGTCAAAAGGTTGTGATTAAAAATCCCACCGGATTACATCTAAGACCCGCAGGTATTCTATGTAAGGAAGCAATGAAATATAAATCATTAATTACGTTTAGATTTCGCGACAATACCGCCAATGCCAAAAGTGTATTGAGCGTATTGGGAGCCTGCGTGAAGTGTGGAGATGAAATCGAGTTTACCTGTGAAGGCGAAGATGAAGAAGGTGCATTAAGTGCATTGGTCGGAGTGGTTGAAAGCGGCCTTGGTGAATAAGATTTTTTACATGTAACTGACAGCCCATCTGCGGATGGGCTGATTTTAGATAATAGGAAAGTGTGAAATAATATGTTGAATTACAAGCGTTATCAGAAAAACCCTGTTATAGATTACAAAGAGAGACAGTGGCCTGACAAAGAAATCGAAAAGGCACCCATCTGGTGCAGTGTGGATTTACGTGACGGTAATCAGGCGCTGATTGACCCTATGCAGGTAAATGAAAAAATTGAAATGTTTGAGTTTCTGGTGAAATTAGGATTTAAGGAAATTGAAATCGGATTTCCTGCGGCCAGCCAGATTGAATTTGATTTTCTGCGTCAGCTGATAGACAGAAAGCTGATTCCTGATGATGTCCGTGTCCAGGTACTGACACAGTGCAGGGAAGAGCTGATTGACAGAACCTTTGAAGCAATTGAAGGCTGTAAGCAGGCAGTTGTACATATATACAATTCCACATCTACCTTACAGAGAGATGTGGTGTTCCATATGAACCGTGAAGAAATCATTGATATTGCAGTAAAAGGCACACAGATGGTAAAAGAACGTGCTGCCAAATTCCCCGGCAAAATTATTCTGGAGTATTCTCCCGAAAGCTTTACCGGTACAGAATTGGATTTTGCACTGGAAATCTGTACTGCAGTACAGGAGGTGTGGGGCCCTACTAAGGAAGATCCTATGATTATGAATCTGCCTTCTACGGTTGAAATGAATACTCCCAATGTATATGCAGACCAGATAGAGTGGATGATTCGTCATTTTAAAAATAGGGAAAGCCTGATTGTCAGTGTACATCCTCACAATGACAGAGGTACCGGTGTGGCAAGTGCAGAGCTTGCATTGCTGGCAGGTGCAGACAGAGTGGAAGGTACTTTGTTTGGCAACGGAGAACGTACCGGTAATGTGGATATTTTAAATATTGCTTACAATATGTTCTCTCAGGGTATTGATCCTGAACTGGCTATTGAAAAAGTAAACGATATTATTGAAATTTATGAAAGATGCTGTAAGATGCCTATCCATCCCAGACACCCTTATGCCGGAAAGTTAGTATTTACTGCATTCTCCGGTTCCCATCAGGATGCCATCAACAAGGGTGTGCAGGCACTTAGGGAAAGAGGCAGTGAACACTGGCAGGTACCGTATCTGCCTATTGATCCTGCAGATATCGGCAGGGAATATGAACCCATCGTTCGCATCAATTCACAGTCCGGCAAGGGTGGTGTGGCTTTTGTTATGGATTCTTATTTTGGATACAAATTACCCAAGGCAATGCACAAAGAATTTGCGAATGTTATCCAGAATGTGTCCGAGAAACAGGGCGAAGTATCTCCCGAACAGATTATGGAATGCTTCAAGGCAGAATATCTGGACAAAAAAGAACCTATTCATTTCCGCAAACTGCGCGTAGACGATTTGAGCGGCGAAGTGGAAACTGCTTTCGATACCAGAGTAACGGTGGATTACACCAACAGAGGTGTAGCAAAAACCTTTACTGCTGTGGGTAATGGTCCTATTGACGCTGTACAGAGAGGCTTGTGTGAAGAACTGGATATCCGTATCAAGGTACTGGATTACGAAGAACACGCATTGCAGAGCGGTTCCAATTCCCAGGCTGCTGCATATATTCACCTGCTGGATTCCCAGACCGGTCATGTTACCTACGGTGTGGGTGTCAGCTCCAATATTACCAGAGCTTCCGTGCGCGCAATCTTTTCTGCAATTAACCGCTTGGAATTGGGCTAAGTCTGAGGGACAGATGTGTGCTTGATGGATTAGTATTGTGTCAAGGAGACAATAAATGTTTTCGGTGTTATTAGTTATTATTTATATAGCATTTATTTCACTGGGCCTTCCGGACTCCATATTGGGGTCCGCCTGGCCCAGTATGTATGAGGAATTACAGGTACCGGTTTTTTCCGTCAGTATCATTTCCATGATTATTGCGGGAGGAACGATTGTTTCCAGTATGTTTTCGGGTAAGATTATTGCTGCATTGGGCACCGGTAAGGTAACGGCTATCAGTGTAGCAATGACTGCAGTAGCGTTGTTTGGCTTTTCTGTATCCTCCTCTTTTACTGCATTATGTCTGTGGGGAATTCCCTACGGTCTGGGAGCGGGCAGCGTAGATGCGGCACTGAACAATTACGTGGCAGTACACTATCAATCCAGACATATGAACTGGTTACATTGTTTCTGGGGAGTAGGTGCTACTGTGGGACCCTATATTATGGGGCTTTGCCTGACCCATCATTTGACATGGAATAACGGTTATCAGATTATTGGTGTATTGCAGACTCTTCTGGTTGTGGCTCTGCTCTTTTCTCTGCCGTTGTGGAAAAAGCCTGTACAAGAAGAAGGCAAGGATGCCAAAGACAATAAAGTGAAAATAACAGAAGTGTTGAAAATGAAAGGTGCTTTAGGTGTGCTGGTTGCCTTTTTCAGCTATTGTGCCGTGGAGACAACCGCAGGTTTGTGGGCAAGCAGTTTTCTGGTATTCGAAAAAGGAATCGATGCAGAAACTGCGGCAAAATATGCCTCCTTGTTTTATCTGGGAATCACCGCTGGCAGACTGATTAGCGGGTTCGTTTCAGATAGAATGGGCGATAAAAATATGGTGAGAATCGGACAATCCCTATGCGTTGTGGCAATTTTGTTATTCTTTCTGCCATTAGGAGCAACCGCTACACTGATAGCATTGATTTTATTGGGAATCGGTTGTGCACCTGTTTATCCCGGGCTGATTCACGCAACACCGGTAAACTTTGGACCGGAACAATCCCAGGCAATCATGGGGGTACAGATGGGGTGTGCTTATATCGGCACCACTTTTATGCCGGTGATTTTCGGGGGGATAACGGATATAACAGGTCTTGGGATTTACCCTTTTTTCCTACTGGTCGTACTGGTATTCATGATAGCTGTTACTGAAAATATTAATCGTAGTATAGGAAAGAAAGCTGATAAATAGAGACGTGTAGCTGGTATAATAATAAAAAAGGACTGTGAAGAATAGGTACTTTCCTAATTCGCTGTAAAAAGTTTCCTTGCAGACTCGCTCTCGCTCCCGCCGAACGTAGCGGTACTAAACTCAAACTATCTCTTCGAGATAGTTTCGCTAAGTACCGACGTTCGCCAAGGGTCTGCGCCGGAAAACTTTTTTCAGAGAATTAGGAAAATATTCTATTTTCCGCAGTTCTTTTTTACGTCCTGATTTTAAAGGTTTTTGAAGCCAGCTTATACACCAGAATACTTGCTACAATACAGTATAAAATGCAGAAAATAATGGTTGCAGCGCCAAAATACAGAGTAGGCAATTCTATCTGAATAAAAATATAACATACCATATAAGTAGCAGACATGATGAGCTGATACATACCGCTTTTAATATCTGTTTCGGCGTTATAGGGCTGTAACAGATAATAAATGGTCAGGTAGTGCACCGAAAAGAAAATGCTGAGACATATAATGGATACGATTAATACAACATAATCTAACGGTGCATCAGTGCCTCCGGAAGCAAACAATAATAGGGCAAGTCCGAAACCGATAATAGTTGCCGGAAGCAAATTGATTTTTATGATTTCCCTCAGACGTATCTGAAACAGCTGTAAAATAAATTTAGGTTGCTTGTAAAAAGAATATGTCAATAAGCTGTGGTCGCAGTTGATAAATAAAGCACGGGTAAAGCTTGTTCCCCTGTTAATAATGTACATCACAAACAGGGAAATAGGTAGGGAAGTCATCAGTGCGTCGTTTACAGGCTGTTTTGCCTGAGGATACACTGCAAATAACACTAATAAAGCGGCAATCAATCCGATACAGACCAGTGATATTTTTTTTACAGATTTCCAGAGAATTTTTTGGTGGCGCCTGATAAACAATTCGTTCAAGTATTCAAACCCTTTTTTTCTGCTTTGTATCTGCGTGTCGGCACTAATTGATTTGTGGGACATTTCTCTGTTCATGTTTTTTGCACTGACCTGCATTGCCATGGTTTCACTTAAAAGTTCTTTATAAACTTCACGGTAATACGGGAATGAAACAAGCTTAAACATGCACAAAAAACCTGCAACAGCAATAAAAGCCATGACCGGTAACACAAAGATTTTGGGAGTGGCAATACCTGAAAACGGTACTGCGTAAGCAATCAGCAAAAGGAGTAAAATCCCAATCCATTGATATTTGTTCAGCAAATTTTCATTGGTGGGTTTGCCGGTTCTTTCGTAACGCCACAAAGCATAGGTTGCAATCATAATTTTGATGCCTACAACAAAAAAAGGAATCAGAAGACATTGCCATATGGGTAAACCGGCTTGCGACCCGAATAAAAGACCAAACAAGCCAAAGGCAACGGCTATTTTCAACATGGCATAAAAATAATTGATAAGGGTATACTCTCTGGCGTTCATGTTCAATAACACAATGGCATAATATTTATCCTTTGTAGGGTCGAACATAATGGTGTTTACAAAAGAACCTATCAAAGTAAGCCAGAAGAGTAAATGTATAAACATGGTATCTTGGGGTACCTTTTCATACATAGGTGCAACCATGGAAATCATAAATAAAAAGTATAAAAATTTCCATAAAAAGGCAGAAACAAACTCCCACAGAACGGAAAGTATGTTGGCAAAAATTTTAAAGCCCTGTATCCGATATAAAGAGTCCGGCAGTATTTTTTTGATAAGAGGTATCTGCTTTAGTGCATACAGAATGCCGTTTACCCGGTAGGTATTTTTTAAGGAAAAGGAAATCCGCAAAGTTTTAAACATTTCCGTCCTCCTTCAGTGCAGCAATAATTTTGTCTTTGAATTCTGCGTTGTTTAAATCTGCTTTGTCCACAATTTGTAATTCACCGTGGCTTAATAGTACAATTTCGTCGCATAAGTCCAGTGCCAAATCCAAAAGGTGCGTAGAAAAAATGGTAATACGGTTATCCTTTAAGGAACGCAGCAGCTCTTTCATTTCTTCGGCTACGACTACATCCAAAGAGGTTAAGGGTTCGTCCAAAAGCAGAAGATTCGGCTGAGCAATGATGTTGATTAACATCTGCATCTTATTCTTCATACCGTGTGAATAGTCTTTTAACAGCTTGTCGCGGTCCTCGGGAGCAATGCGCACCATGTCAAAATAATTATCCAACGGCTGGGGATTTTTTATGGTATTACTATGGATATCCATAAAAAACTTCAAAAATTCCCTGCCGGTTAAAAATTCCGGAACAGTAGGCGTGGACAGTACATAACCGATATCCTCCGGCGTGACCTCCCGGTGACCTGTTTCGGTGAGGAAATAAAAGGTGCCTCCATCAGATTTGATGTCCCTGTTTAAACAATTAAATAAAGTGGTTTTGCCGGCACCGTTGCGACCCAGCAGGCCGTAAATCCGTCCTTTTTCGAAGGTAAAGTCAATATCTTTTAATACAACCTTGCTTTCATACTTCTTGGATAAATGCTCAATTACAAATTTCATAAGACCTCCCCAAATGATACGCATACTAATAATATATTATTTTGTATTTCATATTATCACAAAATGTAATCATTTAATATCGTATGTTAGTCCCATTTGTGCATAAAAAAAGAACCGTAGGAAATCAGCTTTGACTAATTTCCTGCAGTTCTTTCATCATGCTTATTCGTAAATAGGCTTGCAACCTTCCTGTGCTACACCGATATAGGTATGTCCGGCATTGATTTCAATTTCATTGCCTTCCATATCATAGTATCTGGTAGGAGAGAAGTCATCTTCCTTTTCCCAGGTAATCTGGATGCCGCGACCCTGTGTGAAGTACCAACCGGTACGGCCGGAATCGTTGGTCTGGAATTTCAGATACTTATTATCTTCTCTGTATTCCCATGCGGTATCCTGGATGATGATATTGGTAAATGCAAGCTGTTCACCGGTAGCAGCATCAATCTGAGGAGAACCGTACAGATATTTTAAATAAGTGCCGGTTGCTTCATCGTATTCAAAAGAAGATTTGGTAACAGGGAAAATACCTGTTAAATCAATCTCAGTTGCTTCGAAAGAATCAGCAGCATCTGCCAAGGTATTGATTTCACCCATGGGAACGAAATCAAAGTGTTTTGCTTCGTAAGATGAAGAAGTGTGTTCTACATCATATTCTAAAGAGTTAATCGCTTTTAATAATTTTTCACCGCTGGTATAACCGTTGTGAGGAGCTGAGTTGTCACCCCAACGGAAGAATGCGCCGGCACCTGCTGCGGGAGTTTCAATGGCACTGCCTGCACCTACTGCAACTGCAGATAAGTAATCGAAATCATCACGTCCGGTTACTTCACACAGGTAGTAAGGGCCACCCCAGTGTACAAAAATGGCATCCCATTCCATACACCAGTATCCGTAGTAGTCACGACCGCTTCGGATGTTACCAATGGTTTCCATGTCTTTCCAATCCTGGATAATACCCATCTGACGGGACATGTTTCCTTCTTCCAGACACTCGTACAATACGCCGGCTTCACCAATGCCGTATTGAGGCTGAGCGGCTCTGTCGATAGGGAACATTACTGCGATGGGACGCTGTGCTGCCAGTTCTTCATCAATCCATTCGTTGGTTAAAGGGCTGTGAACCAAGCCTTCTTCAGGGGGAACATCTTCCGGTTCTTCTTCGGTTTCAACAGTGGTTTCAGGAGTGGTAGCTGTGGTATCCTGTGTTGTAGATTCGATGGTCTGCTCCAGGTCACTGGGACGTACGGGAGCATCAGCATCTTCTGAGTCATTGCCGCATCCGCCGAGTACAAGCATAGCGGAAAGGGATAACAACAGAAGTAATGAATGTTTCTTCATAATATATCCTCTCTTTCGTCAAAAAATCCCAAAGTTCATTATAACATAATACATACCAGAATTGCAATGGTAATACCTAGAAGTGCACCAACTAAAACCTGCAAAGGGGTATGGCCTACAAATTCCTTTAGTTTTTCCTGGGCAGACATGTCGCTGTCCATTGCGGCAAACACTTCAATTAATTCGTTCAGTACTTTTGCCTGGATACCGGTTTCACGGCGTACACCCATGGCGTCGTGCATAACAATGACTGCCAGAATAAAGGAAATGGCAAATTCAAAACTGCCGATACCATAAACAATGAGTGCGGAAGTTGACAGCGCACAAACCGTTGCGGAATGAGAACTGGGCATACCGCCACTGCCCACCAGCCTTTCGGCTACAAACTTTTTGGTAAAAAACAGATGAATAATGGTTTTTAGAACCTGTGCAATACACCAGCCGGCCAAAGCGCTGATTAAAACTTTGTTTTGTAATAATTCTTGGAATATTATCATAAGTCACCTCGTTTGCCTTAGTATATCACCACTTGCGCCGATACTCAAGAGGTGTCATACCTTCATATTTTTTAAAGACCTTAATAAAATAAGAGGCGGTTTGAAAACCGCTGGAAACGGCAATGCTTTCTATGCTGTCCTTTGAAAAACGTAGCAGTTTTTTTGCGTGGGCAAGGCGCTTTAGGGAAAGTGCATTGGTAATAGTAGTGCCAAATAATTTTTGGTATTCCCTGTGTAAGTGATACTTACTGATGAAAAACTGTGCGGCAAGGGAATCCAAAGTGATTTTCTGCGTATAATTGTTTTCGATATAGTTTTGAATATCTATAAATTTATTGGGTACAGAGACATCTGTACTGCGGTGCAGGGCATCCGTAAAAATCAAGGCAATCAAATCCGTCAGATACTTATGTGAAAGTAAATCCGTAAGAACTTCAGGTTTCTGTTGTAACCTAAAAAGCGTCTGTAAAATTTCGCTATAAGAAGAGAGACCTGCCGGGGTATAAACTGCAGAGCCCCCCTTATCCCCAAAGAGCTGATAAAAAGGGGGAACCTGGGAGCCGTTAAAATGTACCCAGTGCAGAGTCCATGGATCATGCAGGTTACTTTTGTGAGAATAGGGAACCAGACAGTTTAACCAGACGCAGTCACCGGCTTTGACATCAAAGGCTTCACCATTTATGGTGACGGTACCGCTACCCTGTGTCACAATAAAGAAAAGATAGGAGTCCAACCGTTCACGCCTGCTTAAATGGGGCTCTAAACTGGTTAACGTTCCAATTTCCTGGATGTAGAGATAATGCTTTTTTGTATAAGCGGATGGTGTAACCAGAATACGCTCGGAATGTGAATTTGCCATAAAACTCCCTTCTGTATTGCGATAGCAATATTTTGCAATTTAACAGCAACATAATGACTTGATAACCTGATTATACAATAGTATACTTCATTTGTGAATTGGAAAAATAATATAATTTTTAATATTGAGTAGGTTGATTGCACCAGCCATCCGATACAATATATTTCCCCGCAGGACGCACTTTCGCTCGACAGTAAACGCAGCGGTACTAAGTATGCAAAGCTTCGCTTTAAACGCATACTAAGGACCGGCGTTTCCTAACGGTCCTTGCGTGGAAGTATATTGCATCGGATAGCACATGCAAACCAACCTAAGAAAGGATAAAAATGAGTAAAACAGCACTTATTACAGGTATTACAGGACAGGATGGTTCTTATCTTGCAGAGTTTTTATTAGAGAAGGGATATGAGGTGCACGGAATTATCCGTCGTCACAGTACAGAAAATCTGGACAGACTGGACAGTGTTTTAAAGTCAGAATATAACAATACTAAATTTTTCCTGCATTACGGAGATTTGACGGATTCCAGTAATTTGATCAGACTGGTGGCAGAGATAAAACCGTCTGAAGTGTATAATCTGGCTGCCCAGTCCCATGTAGGCATTTCTTTTGAAGTTCCTGAATATACGGCGGAAGCTACCGGCGTTGGTACGCTAAAGCTTTTGGAAGCAATCAGACTTTGGGGCGGTGAATGCCGTTTTTATCAGGCATCTACCTCTGAATTGTTTGGAGGCTTGCCGGAAACGGCACCCCAGAGTGAGAAAACACCTTTTTACCCTAAGAGTCCTTACGGCGTGGCAAAACTGTACTCCTACTGGATTACCGTAAACTACAGAGAGTCTTACAACATGTTTGCCTGCAACGGCATTCTGTTTAACCACGAATCACCCAGAAGAGGTGAAAATTTTGTGACTCGTAAAATCACCTTAGCTATTGCAAATATCATGGCAGGGAAACAGGAAAAGCTGTCTTTGGGTAATATGGATGCCAAGCGTGACTGGGGATTTGCAGGAGACTACGTGAAAGGTATGTGGATGATGTTGCAACAGGAAAAGCCCGGCGATTACGTGCTGGCGACCGGACAGACCCATACCGTTCGTGAATTTGTGGAAGAAAGCTTCAAAAATCTGGGGATAACCATC
The DNA here is from genome assembly GCA_045580245.1 of Lachnospiraceae bacterium. Lineage (GTDB taxonomy): Bacteria > Bacillota > Clostridia > Lachnospirales > Lachnospiraceae > Acetatifactor. Next base: position 7,987 of record JAZNNL010000010.1, on the reverse strand, counting down.
CGCTGGGAAGGCACCGGTGTGGATGAAAAAGGTTACGATGCAGCTACCGGTAAACTGTTAGTAGATGTCAATCCTGTATTCTACAGACCCGCAGAAGTAGAATTTTTGTGGGGCGATGCCACCAAGGCGGAAACAGAACTGGGCTGGCAGCGTGAGATTGGATTTCAGGAACTGGCAGCTATGATGATGGATGCGGATATGAAGGCCGTGGCCGGTATGAGTTGTGAGGAGTTTAGAAATATTGAAAAATAAGTAGGTGTTCCGGATGCCTTGAAAAGTTTCCTCACAGACGCGCTTTCGCTCCGTGCCAAACGTAACGGACGCTAAGCTCGAATGCTTCAAAAGGAAGCCTTCTCGCTAAGCGCCGACGTTTGGCAAGGGTCTTTAGAGGAAAGCTTTTCAAGGCAGCAGCAAACATACTTAGTTTTCGATGTTAAGGAGAGATAAGGAAGATGAAGAAGACGGATAAAATATATGTAGCGGGGCATAGGGGGCTTGTTGGTAGTGCCATTGTCAGGAATTTAGAAAGCAAGGGGTATACGAATATTGTTGGGCGGACCCATAAGGAGTTGGATTTGACCAATCAGGCGGATGTAAGAGCCTTTTTTGAAGAAGAAAAGCCGGATGTGGTGGTACTGGCGGCTGCAAAGGTGGGCGGTATCAATGCCAACAATACTGCACCCGCGGATTTTGCCTATGAAAATCTGCAGATTCAGTGTAACGTGATTAAGGCGGCACATGATTATAAAGTGAAGAAACTGTTATTTTTAGGCAGTACCTGTATTTATCCCAAGATGGCGCCCCAGCCTATTCCGGAAAGTGCATTGCTGACAGGGCCGCTGGAAGTGACCAACGAAGCCTATGCCATTGCAAAAATTGCAGGTCTGGAAATGTGTAAATTCTTTAAGAGACAGTACGGGGATAACTTTATCAGTTGTATGCCCACTAATTTATACGGTCCCAGAGATAACTATGATTTGGAAAATTCCCATGTTATGCCTGCGATGATCCGTAAATTCCATGAGGCAAAGAAAAACAATGCACCGAGTGTGGAACTGTGGGGAACCGGTACCCCTTTAAGAGAGTTTCTGTATGTGGACGATATGGCGGATGCCTGCGTATATCTTTTGGAAAACTATGACGGGGAAGAGCATGTGAATATCGGAACCGGCAAAGAGGTAAGTATTAAAGAACTGGCAGAAACAGTAAGAGAAGCAGTGGGCTACACCGGCGATATTGTATGGAATAGCAATATGCCTGACGGCACACCCAGAAAACTGACAGATGTGTCAAAACTTCACGGGCTTGGCTGGAAGCATCAGGTAGAATTAAAAGAAGGTGTGGAACTGGCATACCAATGGTTTTGCGATAATATCGAAGAGGCAAGATTATAATGAAAACATACGGAGTCATTATGGCAGGAGGCGGGGGAACCCGCTTTTGGCCGTTAAGCCGCAGAGAGCTTCCCAAACAGTTTTTAAACTTAACCGGGAAGGATATACTGGTAAATGAAACCTTTGACAGATTACTGCCATCCATAAAAGGTGGCGATATTTTTGTGGTAACCAATGTATCCTATGCCGAAAAAACGTTTGCCATGATGGACGGCAGAATTGAAAAGACACATATTCTGGCAGAACCGGCGGCACGGAATACCGCGGCATGTATCGGTTATGCGGCCATGGAAATCGTAAAAAAATATGGCGACGGTGTTATGTGTGTGGTACCATCTGACCATTATATACAGGATGAAGCTGCTTTTACGAAAACCATTGACCGTGCCATCAGTCTTGCTGAGGAAAAAAACTGTCTGGTTACCATAGGAATTACCCCTACTTTCCCTTCCACCGGATACGGATATATCCGCAAGCAGGCGGTAAAAGAAGAGCTGGCAACAGATTACAGTCTTGTGGAAGAGTTTGTGGAAAAGCCTGCGGAAGAAATAGCAAGATACTATCTGGAAGAGGGGAACTATGTCTGGAACAGCGGCATGTTTGTCTGGAAAGCGTCCCTGATTCTTCAGTATTTTCAGAGACTGCTCCCGGATATTTACGATTGTTTACAGGAAATCGGAGATGCAATGGGAACCCTTAAGGAGCAGGAGGTTCTGGATAAAGTATATCCCCACATTCCGAAAATTTCCATAGATTACGGTATTATGGAAAGAGCGGACAAAGTCATCGTATTAGACGGTGATTTTGGCTGGAGTGATGTAGGAAATCTGGATGCATTGGAAGTGCTGCATAAAGCGGATACCAAAGGCAATGTGGATGTGGGAAATTGTGTTTTGGTGGACACAGAGGGGACAATCTGTTATGCTAAAGATAAGTTGTTGGTGACGGCTTTTGTGAAAGATTTAATCGTAGTGGAATCTGCGGATGCCATACTGGTTTGCCCTAAGGATAAAACACAGGAAGTCAGGACAATTGTGGAAGAATTGGAAAAGCGCGGTCGGACAGAGTATCTGTAGGATTTGGAGAGAAAACATGAAACTTTTAAGTGTAGTTGTACCCTGTTATAACGAGGAAGAAAATATCCCTTATTTTTATGAGGAATTTATAAAGAATGCGCCTTTTTTGAAAGAAAAGGACATTGAGTGGGAAATTTTGTATGTGGATGACGGCTCTAAAGACCATACGGCGGCAGAAGTAAAAAAACTCCATGAATCTGATGAAAGAGTACACTTGCTTTCCTTTTCCCGTAACTTTGGGAAAGAGGCAGCCATGTACGCAGGTATGGAGAAATCCAAGGGAGATTATGTGGTAATTATGGATGTGGATTTACAGGATCCGCCTTCTTTGCTGCCCCAGATGATAGCGCATCTGGAGGAAGGCTATGATTCTGTTGCAACCAGAAGGGTAACCCGAAAAGGAGAGCCTCCTATCCGTTCCTTTTTTGCACGTATGTTTTATCGCATGATGAAACGGATTTCCAAGACGGAGATGATGGATGGTGCCAGGGATTATCGTCTGATGACCCGCCAGATGGTGGATGCCATTCTGGAAATGAAAGAATATAACCGTTTTACCAAAGGTATTTTCGGCTGGGTCGGTTTCAGGACTAAATGGCTGGAATATGAAAATGTGGAACGGGTAAAAGGCGAAACCAAGTGGAATTTCTGGAAACTGCTTTTATATTCCATTGAAGGCATTACGGCATTTTCCACGGCCCCTTTATCTTTTGCGGCTGTGGTAGGCGTGCTGTTCTGCTTCATAGCGTTTATATTGATAATCTTTATTATTGTGCGTACACTCATATTCGGTGACCCTGTTGCCGGATGGCCCTCCATGATATGTATCATATCTCTGGCCAGCGGTGTGCAGCTGTTTTGTCTGGGTATTGTGGGACAATATCTGGCAAAAACTTACATGGAAGTAAAGAGACGTCCCATTTATTTGTTGAAAGAAGAACTGTAAGCAAGAGATAATGGTGGATTTTGTAAATATTATGCGACGGAAACCCTTTTCATTTGTCTTTTATGTGATTTACAAATGTGTTAGGATATTTTTACCAAGACAGAACCGTTTTGTAAATGACAGCAAGGAAGGGGATAAGGATGGAAATAACCGCAATGAATGACCCACAGTTAGAAAGCTACATAACGGAGATTATGTTGGAAATGGGTGTTCCGGCTCATCTGAAGGGGTATTATTATCTGCGCAATGCGATTCTGATGACAGAAAGGGATGCGGAGACGGTAACCAGTGTAACGAAGCTAATGTATCCGGTCATAGCCAGACGTTTTAAGACTACGGACCAGAAGGTGGAACGAGCTATCCGCAACGCTATAGAAGTTTCATGGGAAAGAGGCAATGTACAGGTGTTTGAAAAGCTTTTCGGGTATTCTGTCCGAGATGGGAAATCCCGCCCTACAAACAGCGAGTATATTGCAAGGATAGCAGATAAAATCCGGTTGGATGTGAAAGCTATGTAATGTAAATAATAAACAGCAGGAAGTAACAGACTTCCTGCTGTTTTGCGTTGTACTTGTTTGATAATTATGGTAAAATTGGATAGAGTTTATAGGAAAGAATGGTGTGAAACAAGAAAAATTGCACTTTTAGAAGGTATAGGATGAAAAAGGCCAACAGTATTGCGGATAAATTAATTGTAGGAAGCCTTATTGCGTTGTTACTGGCGGAGGTGGCACATTTGGCGGCACTCTTTTTGGGAATGCCCTTTTCTTCGTGTGCAGTAATGATGGCAGCCCTGTTTATGTCCGGGCTTTTAAGTCTGGGGTTCTATGGGATTTGGCGTAGAAAAGTGAGAGCGGAACAAAAGACGGTCACCGGATTAAAGAAAGGAATTGCTCTCTATACGGTGCTTAGACTGTATCCGGTTTGTACGCTGTTGTTTATAGGAATTGTTTTGTTTCAGATTATTTGGAATTTTTGGATGCATACCCCTTATATCACACAGGATATTACCGGTGAGACGGTACAGACCATGCTTGCCACAGATACGATTTATCAAATCAATCCCCTGACGGGACAGGCTTATAGTGCAGGTATGCCGATGCGTTTAAAAGTACTGGTATTGCCCACTTTGTATGGTGTGTTTTGTAAATGGACAGGACTGGATGTTTCCACAGTTTGTTTTCGGATTATGCCCATGGTCATCCTTTTGTTAAGTTATCTGGTTTACAGCAGGCTGGCAGTTTATTTTTTCCCGGAAGAAGGGAAAAAACAGGTGTGGTTTATGTTATTTGTAGCATTGATTTATCAATTCGGATGCTATAGCCCGGTCACGGATGGCTATTTGCTGTTTTTTCAGGGCGGACAGGGAAATGCCTTGAGAGTCTGCGTGTTGTTGCCATTTGCCCTTTTGTGTTGCCTTAGGGGTGAATGGAAGAAAGTAGTTTTGTGCCTGCTTGCAGAAGTGTTTGTGGTGTGGACATTCTATGGTCTGGGATATGTGGCGTTGACGGTTTTGGTCATCACGATAATGAGATTTGTGAAAATGCTTGCAGATAGGAGGAAAAAAGTATGATAAAACTTTTGGAATCCTGGGGAGCAGGAAAAGGCAGTTTTGCAGAGAACGGACAGTATCTTGTTTTGTATCTGGCAGCCCTGATTTTTTTGTGGCTACTGGGAGAAGGAAAGCGAAAAGAATTTAAGTGGTTTTCCCTTGTGACAGGGATTCTGTTGCTTTGTCCGGTGACTGCCAGACTATTAACCGTATATCAGACTGCTTTTTTTGATTATGAAACTGTGTGGGTCTGGTTACCGCTAACCGCACTTTTAGCCTATGGGTTGGTGGTGGCTACAGCGAAAATGTTGCAGTTATTAACCAGAGAAGACAGAAAATGGAAAGCAACGGTGTCCGGCAGACGGGAAAAGATATATGAAGGTCTGGTAATAGGAACGTTGGCAGTTTTATTGTTTTTAAGCGGTACGGTATCTGTGGCAGAAAGTGTAACGGAAAAAGTAACCCGTAAGGACGGTTTGCCTGAAGAAATCGGGGAAGTTCTTGATTTGATTGAAATTCCGGAAGGAGAAACCGTGCTTTTGGCGGCTCCGGATGAAGTGGTTACCTGGGCACGAATATATGACGGCGATATGAAGTTACTTTACGGCAGGGATATGACGGAAATGGAACTGACTGCGTATCTGTATGATAAATATCCGTCAGATATTATGGGACTTCATGACTGGGTGCATGGTACCTTGCCTGCACCGGGACTGGTGGAAGAAGCTTATTTACAGGAACAGACTTACGTAGAATTATGTAAGGCAAAGGGCTGTGACTATTTGATTTTTTCGCTGGAGCGGGCCAACAATGATTTATTGGCATATGCACTGGAGAATACCGGAGCATATTATATGCTCGCACAAACTGACAAGTATGTCGTTTATGGAAACGAGTAAGGGATACAGAGTAAGAGGATGGGATGGCAGGCCATGGAGCATAAGGTGAGTATTATTGTACCGGTGTACAATGCACAAAAGTATATAGAGGAAACCATTCGCAGTGTAAAAGCACAGACTTATGAAAACTGGGAACTGCTTTTGGTAGAAGACGGTTCTACTGATGATACGGCAAAGGTATTAGAAGCCTATTTGGAAAAAGAGCCGGATGAGAGGATTCATGTATTGCCCAAGGAAAACGGCGGTGCAGCCAGAGCCAGAAATTACGGTCTTTCTAAGGCTGACGGACGTTTTATTGCCTATGTGGATGCAGATGATCTGTGGAGCAGCGACAAACTGGAGAAACAGCTGGCTTTTATGGAAGAAAAACAGGCGGCGTTTTGCTTTACGGGGTATGAATTTGCAGATGAAAACGGTGTAGGAAACGGAACGGTGGTAAAAGTCCCCGAAACACTGGTGTACAAACAGGCACTAAAGAATACCACCATCTTTACTTCTACGGTTATGTTTGATACACAAAAAATAGCAAAAGAAGAATTGAACATGCCCATCATAAAAAGTGAAGATACCGCATTGTGGTTTAAAGTGTTGCGCACAGGCATCACGGCATACGGTCTGGACGAAAATCTGGTACGTTACCGCAGGATGGGGGGGACTTTGTCTTCCAACAAACTGGAAGCTATCCGCCGCATCTGGAACCTGTATCGGAAATCAGAAAAGCTATCCGTTCCATACAGCATTTATAATTTTGTATTCTGGGCATTTAGAGCAGTGTGGAGGCGTATCTAGTAAAAGTTGCACCATCTGCCCGGACATGGTATACTAAAATGATAAATATTTCTAAAATTAAGATAACGAGGGATGAAAATTGAAAAAGATAGAATCCTTTAAAAGACTGGTATTATTGTTTTTATCCGGCATTTGTCTGGCAGGACAGATCGGTATATATGCATACTACTGGTACAATGTATACTTCATAAAGATTAAGCCGTTTTTGCCCCTGTGGGAAAAGGGACACTGGCTGATTATTGCCATTTACGCAGTGCTCTTATTCTTTTTTTCCAATATGTACGGCGGTATGCGTATCGGCTATTTAAAGAATCTGGAAGTGATTTTTTCACAGCTTCTGGCAACCCTTTTGGTAAATGTGGTTACTTACGGGCAGATTTCATTGATGATGATGAAACTGTATGAGGTGCCGGTTTATTTAAGTATGTTGCTTATCCAGTTTGTCTGGATTGTGATTTGGATTAATGTATCCAGCCTTATATACAAGAATGTATTTCCGCCCCGTAAACTTTTATTGGTGCACGGGGACAGACCCATTGATGATATTTTGGCCAAATTTGCCCGCAGAAAGGACAAGTTTGAAGTAAGTAAATGCATGCATATCAATCAGGGAATTGCAAAAATCGAAGCAGAAGCTTTGGAAAGATATGATGCAGTTGTGTTGTGGGATATACCTGAAAAGGACAGAAATGCACTGCTAAAATACTGTTACGGGAAATCCATCCGTACCTATATGATGCCCAAGATTCCGGATGTGATTATCAAAGGTGCGGAAGAGTTACATTTGTTTGATACCCCGTTATTATTAACCAGAGAGTATGTACTTACCATTGAACAAAGATTCTGCAAGAGAATGATAGATTTGGTATGTGCATTGATCCTGTTTGTGCTGGCTTCCCCTTTTATGCTGCTGACTGCACTGGCGGTGAAACTGTATGACAGAGGACCTGTACTTTATAAACAGGTGCGTTGCACCATAGACGGAAAAGAATTTCATATTTTGAAATTCCGCAGTATGAGAGTGGATGCGGAAAAAGACGGTGTGGCAAGACTGGCTTCCAAAAATGATTCCCGCATTACGCCTATCGGTAAATTTATCCGTAAAGTCAGACTGGACGAGCTTCCCCAGCTGATTAACATTATCAAAGGGGATATGTCCTTTATCGGACCCAGACCGGAGAGACCGGAAATTATTGCCCAGTATGTGGAAGAAATGCCGGAGTTTGTATTCCGCATGAAGGTAAAAGCAGGACTTGCGGGTTATGCGCAGGTCTATGGAAAATACAACACGACACCTTATGATAAGCTGAAGCTTGATTTATCTTATATTG
>JAZNNL010000009.1:0-31985 GCA_045580245.1 Lachnospiraceae bacterium | reverse complement strand
TGCACCAAAAAGATACCGGTACATACCGCTGGCAATTAACATCATCATTACAACATACTGATAAAACACACCGGAAACACTACTTTGCTGTTTGGTAGCGGGGTCTAACATGGACAACATGGATAATCCCATTTCCATATCCGCTATGGAACCTGCAAAGTTCACAATAGACATACAGATGTTTGCCGCAAATCCAATCAATAACCCGGTAATGGCTTCTTTTACAACGATTACCGCATAATCCATCACCGAATCGTAAATAAGTTCTACCGGCGTTAAGGATGTATATAAAAGCAATGCTGTAAACACGCTTAATGCAATTCTTACACGGGCCGGTGTATTACTCATACTAAAGAACGGGGCAATAAATACAAAACATGACACCCGCACCAGTATCAACAAAAAATATTCTAAATCCAGGAAAGAAAAAGACAAATGAATCATAAGCTTATCCTATCCTTTAACATAAGCCGCAAAATTGGACCACAACTCATTCATAAACTCTACAATAATGGTTAACATCCAGTTACCAAAAAGCATTAACGCCAAAAATACTGCAATAATTTTGGGCACAAAAGTCAGTGTTTGTTCCTGAATGGATGTTACTGTCTGGAATATACTAACAATAAGTCCTATGACCAAAGAAACCAGTAAAACAGGCAGAGAAGCCTGAATTACCAGATATAATGCTTTGGCCGCAATATCCATTACCAACTCTATTGTCATAGACTTCTCCTCTCCTTTACTCCGTAACCGGAATAAAAATGTATTCTACTGCATTTATCCGTAGTGGAACGTATTCATCAGACTTCCGATAATAAGTCCCCATCCGTCAGCCAAAACAAACAATAAAATCTTAAAAGGCATGGAAATCGTGGTGGGCGGTAACATCATCATACCCATACTCATCAGTGCCGATGCTACAACCATATCGATTACGATAAAAGGTATATAAATCAAAAATCCGATAAAGAACGCCGTCCGTAATTCACTGATAATAAAGCTTGGTATCAGCACTGTAAGCGGAATGTCTTCCAGTTCCCCGTTCCAGTCCAGTCTGGCAATACTCATAAACAATTCCACGTCTTTACGCTGTGTTTCATTGTACATAAACTGGCGGAGCGGTTCCACTGCTTCCGTAAGAGCCTCCTCCTGGGTCAGCTCACCTGCCTCAAAAGGCACATAGGCTTCCGTATAAATCTCAGAAAAAGTCGGTGTCATCACAAATAACGTGAGAAACAGCGCCAAACCTATCAAAACCTGATTAGGCGGTGCCGTCTGCGTATTCAAAGCCGCACGCGTAAAATGAAGCACAATGATAATTCTGGTAAAGGAAGTCAGACAAATTAATAGTATCGGTGCAATGGCAATCAGCGTAAGGGTCAGCAAAATCCTTAGTGCACCGTTTAGTTGTCCGTTTCCGTCATTGTACTCAATAGTCACGGTGTTTGCTATATTCAGTTCCTGAATATCTTCAGGATTTTCAGACTCACCCTGCTGTTCTATCACAGTGGAATTACCTGTTTGTCCTGTCAGCCCCTCAGAGGAAGCAAAAACCTGCCTCGCGGGTAAAATACACAATATGCCTACCGTAATCAGCAGGCATATTGTCTTCCATATTGTTTTTGTGGTTAAAATACTCTTTACTCTTCTCAATTTAAATCTACTCTTCTTTCAAAGAATCTTCCTCTTTGGAATCTTCTTTGCCCAACCGGGCAATTTTCGCTTTTTGTAGCAATTCTTTAAAATCCAAGGTTCCTTTTCCGCCTTCCGGAAAAGAAATCTGTTCTTTGGGAATTTCTGCCAGTACGGTAACGGCATCTTTACAAACAGCTATTGCTACGTATGTTTCAGACAGACGCACAATCTGAATGTATTTTCCGTTCCCAATCGCACAGGTCTCCAGCACCTCGATATTACTGCATATTTTGCTTCCCTTCTGGTAATTTGCCAGCCAGCGCGTCACCAAAAAGGTAATGCCCAATACGAATACAAATATCAACAATACCGAAACCAGCTGTGCTACACTGTCGGCAGTACTTAATCCGGTTGCCGTATTTGAACTCTCCGTTCCGTTTGCCAACGTTGCAAGCATTATCCCACAACCTTCTTCACTGCTTCCAATACACGGTCAGCCTGGAAAGGTTTTACGATAAAGTCCTTTGCACCTGCCTGAATGGATTCAATAACCATAGCCTGCTGTCCCATTGCAGAACACATGATAACCTGTGCATTGGGGTCTGCCTGTTTGATTCCCTTTAAGGAAGCGATACCGTCCATTTCGGGCATGGTGATGTCCATTAATACCAGATCGGGATGCAGTTCATTGTATTTTTCAATCCCTTTCAAGCCATTTTCAGCTTCGCCAACTACATTGTAACCGTTCTTTGTTAAGATGTCCTTAATCATCATACGCATGAAAGCCGCATCGTCACAGATTAAAATATTTTTTGCCATAATGTTTTTCTCCTTGTTCACTCTGTTTTATTTTATTTGATGATTTCCGTTACACGGATACCGAAACTTTCTTCAATTACTACAACTTCACCTCTGGCAACGAATTTACCGTTAACCAGTACATCTATGGGTTCACCGGCAATACGGTCCAATTCAATGATGGTACCCGGTGCAAAATCCAATATATCTGCAATGGATTTTGTCGTTCGTCCCAATTCTACGGTGACTTCCAATGGTACATCCATAATCAGTCCGATATTTTCCTGTCCCGCCATAGCTTGCAGGTCTCCGGAAAAGTTTTGGAACTGTGCCGGTTGTACATTTACGCCGGGTTGCATTGCCATTTGCGGTGTCATTGCAGGTGGCATATACATCTGCGGCATTCCCATCGGCTGTTGCATTGGCATTCCCATGGGTTGCTGCATTGGCATTCCCATCGGTTGCTGCATTGGCATACCGTACATGGGATTCATTCCCATCATAGCCTGCTGGTCCATCTGCTGTCCGCCCATTCCCATGGGTTGTTGCATCTGCATTCCGGACATATCCTGCATACCACCCATATCCGGTGTGCTCATAACCGGCTGTTGTGGCATCTCCGGCTCAGGTTGTGGTGCAGGAGGCTCTTCTGCCATACCGCCCATCTGTTGTGCAATGAAAGTATCTACCAGTTTCTTTGCAAAGTCCACAGGGTACAACTGCATAATGGAACTGTCAACCAAATCTCCTATCTGCATCCTGAAAGCAATTTTTACAAATGTACTTCCCAGGAAAGGAGAAATATCACTTCCGCTATGGTAAGCCGTCAGGTCTACCCGGCTGGCTTCCGGCGGGCTGATATCAATCATGGTTCCTAACATGGTAGATAACGAAGTGGCGGATGAACCCATCATCTGGTTCATTGCTTCTGAGATTGCACTCAGATGTAATTCTCCCAGTTCACCGTCTGTGTTAGTACCGTCACCACCCATCATCAGGTCGGTAATGATTTTTACATCATCCTCTTTCAGTACCAGAATATTGGAACCCTCTAACCCTACCGTGTATTTAATCTGAATGAATACACAGGGTTTTTCGTACTCCTGTAAAACAGTTTCCCAATTCGCCATCGTTACAACAGGCGTTGTAATATTTACTTTTCTGTTTACTAATGAATATAAGGTGGTAGCGGAAGAACCCATACTTATGTTGGCTACTTCACCTACCGCATCTCTTTCCACATCTGAGAGTAACGTTTCATCAATTTCACTACTTTCAGATGTCACCGGCTCTGACGCAGCCGCATCGCCGCCTGATAAATCCATGCCGCTAAGCAACGCGTTTATTTCATCCTGGGTCAACATGCCGTCCATGCTTTACTCCCCCTCTCTGATTACCGAAGTGACTCTGACTGCATAATTATCCTTGCTTGCACCCGGTAATGCGGTGAATTTTCTGATATTACCCACATAGACCGATAACTCGCTGTCTACATGCGTATCCAGCCGGATTACATCTCCGACCTGCAGATTGGAGAAGTCGTTGATAGAAACTATGCTTTTTCCCAATACTGCTCTCATCGGTATATCCACTCTGCGAATCAAAGATTCGATATGTTCCTCATATTCTTCATCTCTGATTTGCTGCATGTTTGCATACCAATACTTTGTATTTAATTTATCCATTATATCTTCCAGAGTAGAGAACGGAAGACACATGTTCATAAATCCCTGCACCTCTCCGATTTTTACGTTTAAGGTGACAATTGCAACCATATCGTTTGGTGCGATAATCTGTGCAAACTGTGGATTGGTTTCCAACCGTTCCAACACCGGATTGATTTCCAACACATTTTTCCACGGTTCACGCATCAGTTGCATACATATTACCAGAATCTTTTCGATAATGGTCAACTCGATTTCCGAAAATTCCCTGTTCTTCTCTAATGGTTCACCTGAACCGCCTAACATACGGTCCACAATGGTATATCCCAGGTTTGTGGACAAATCCACAATAATATTTCCGACTAAAGGTACAAAATTCACTACCCCCATAATAATAGGGTTAGACAAGGCGTTGGTAAACTCTGAAAACGTAACCGTTTCCGAACTTGCCACATTGACCTGTACATTCTTTCTAAGATATACCGGCAGGTTGGTGGATACCAGTCTGCCATAATGTTCATAAATAATTTCCAACGTTCTTAAATGTTCCTTGGAGAACTTCGCCGGGCGACGGAAATCATAATTTTTAACCTGTTTTTCATTTGGGTCCTGGATTTGGTCTACATCCAGTTCACCGGTAGAAAGCGCTGCGAGCAGGTTGTCAATTTCACTTTGCGACAACACCTCACCCATAAAAGCTCACCTCCCGTCATCCATCCTGTGTTTATTCTTTGAGCATTAATACGCTTTCACATCACTAAAGACCACATCATAAATAAAGTCTGACTGATAAATCTTCTGTAACTTAGCCAGAATTTCATTGCGGATACCATCCGTATCATTCTGGAATTCAGCCAGTGTATGGGAAGAAATTACTTCTACGATTGCCGCTCTGATAATGCTGTCTTTGGCAGTCATCAAATCCCCTTCACCGTATTTGCCGTAATCATCATGTGTACTGTCCATCTGTAAGGAAACGGAAACCTGTGCATAGTGTGCAGTATCGGAATCATCTCCTTTTAAGCTGGTAGTCAGAGACGCGATATCATATACAACCGTATCTTCCATGGAAGGTCTCTGGGAATCCTCACCACCCATATCCAATTCCAGCGCCAGTACGGCAGCAATATCACCTACCAGGGCCGTGGTACTCTTCATGGCACCGGTGACGCTAAACATCATAATGGCTGTCAGAACAATATTTACAACCAATAAAGCCAAGATCAAAATAGACATCAAATTCTTCTTCATGTGATTCTTTGCACTGTGTTTTTCCTATCACAATGCATCCTTTCTGTATTCCATTATTCATAACTGCTTAAATCATGATAAATGCGGATTTCCACTCGTCTGTTACGGGCGCGTCCTTCTTCCGTGGAATTATCTGCCACCGGAACGTATTCACCTCTGCCCGCATACTTAATCATGGAAGGTTCCAGATTCGTTGTATCCAGGAAGTAGTTAAATACCGAAAGTGCTCTGGCACAACTCAATTCACTGTTATCCGCATACTTACCGCCACTGATGGGTACGTTGTCGGTATGCCCTTCAATCTCTATAACACTGTTAGCATAACGCTCCAGTATCACGCCCACTTTATCTAAAACCGGCAATGCATCCTCTCTCACTTCGGCTTTGCCGGAATTAAAAAGCAATGCCCCTTTTAAAGTAAGCTGTACATATTGGGACGTGAATTCCACGCTGATAACGTCTTCCAAATGATTTTCCGAAATACTCTCACCAATTTTTTCAGCCAGTTCTTCCGATTCAGCCAATTGTGCATCCTCTACCTGTTGTGCCATTTCTTCATAATCAGTGATTTTATCTGTCTGTTCTTCGCCGTCTTCCGTCTTCCCCATACTGTTTATGTACTCATCCAGTTCGTTCAGCTGGCTGACACCGTTACTGATCAAAATACCGTCCCCGATAGCCGTTGCGCCACCGCTGAAAACCGAGAAGGTCTGACTAAATGACTCCGCAACTGCTTTGAGTTTTTCCGCGTCAATCGTTGACATGGAAAACAGTAATACGAAGAAGCAGAGCAACAGATTCATCAAATCTCCGAAGGTAGCCATCCACGCCGGCGAACCGGGTGCCGGTAATTCCTCCTTACGCTTAGCCATCCAGGTCACCTCCGTCATCACTGCCGGTAGTACGTTCTGCCGGTGCCACGAAGGACTTCAGCTTTTCTTCGATAACGCGGGGGTTTTCTCCTGCCTGAATGGAAAGAAGACCTTCAATCATAATTTCTTTCTGCATCATTTCCATATCGTTATGTGCCTTCAGTTTATTGGAAACCGGTGCGCAAATCCAGTTAGCAAGCAAAGAACCGTACAATGTGGTAATCAATGCAACCGCCATATTCGGTCCGATAGCGGAAGGATCATCCATGTTATTTAACATATTAACCAGACCAACCAGGGTACCGATCATACCCCATGCAGGTCCCATGGCTGCTACATTGTCCCAGAAACCGATTCTGGCTTTATGTCTGCTGTCCATGCTTACAAGTTCTGTTTCCATAATGGCACGTACCAGTTCCGGGTCCGTACCGTCTACAATTAACAAAATACCTTTTTTCAGGAACGGATCATCCAAATCTCCGGCAGCCTCTTCCAGGGAAAGCAAGCCTTCCTTACGGGCTACGTTGGATAACTCTATAATATTTTGAATCATTTCCGTTGTATTGTTCTGGGGTACTTTCAAAATCAGGGCAAAACTCTTCAAACCGCCAATAAAGCTTTGTAACGAGTTAGATGCCAGCACCGCCGAAAATGCGCCACCAAATGTAATGGCCATGGAAGCAGGGTCTATGTAACTCGGAATGGACTGCAAGCCACCACTGGATGCAATTCCCAAAAGAACCATACCGAAACATATAACCAATCCCAATATTGTTGCTATATCCACTAAAATTCACCTGCCATCTTCTGCTATTTTTAAACAAATCACAAAATAGTATATGCAATTTGTGCTAATCGACAAAAATATCCCTTCTATACAATTTTACTAAATTTTTCACTTCTTGTCTACTTTCTTTTACAATTATTTTTCTTCCGGTGGTCAGTGTCATCACCGTATCAGGCGTTTCTTCCACAAGTTCAATCAAATCAGGATTTACCAGTACTTTCTGACCGTTCATTTTGGTAATTTCAATCATAGGAAATCCCCTTTCTCTACTCCGACTGTCGCATTATTCCATATTTTCCCACAAATCGGAAAAACTTTAAAATGCAAGGAAAGGGCCAGGCAGATTCTGCCTGTCCCTTCACCTTTATGTTATTTTATTATCTCTTCAGGTTGGTCAGTTCTTCCAACAGGGTATCGGATACGGTAATGATACGGCTGTTAGCCTGGAAACCTCTCTGGGTTGTAATCATTTCCGTAAATTCTGCGGAAAGGTCTACGTTACTCATTTCCAGCTGACCGGTGCTCATCTTGCCGCCGTTTGCGGTAATATCCACACCAATACCATCGAACTCACCGGAGTTCATGGTTGCGGAATAGAGATTGTCACCCGCTTTTTCCAGACCGGATACATTCGCAAATTCTGCTACTGCAATCTGTCCCAAAAGCTTTGTCATACCATTATCATAAGACGCATAAATCATACCGTCCTGCTGAATGGATACACCGCTCATATCTCCAAGCTTACGTCCCATACCAAGACCCTTGGTATCGCCGGCAGTTGCTGCGATGGTACAGGTTCCGCTGTTATCATACATGGAGCTGGTAGCAAAATCGATGGAAATATCAGAGAAGTTACCACCCAATGCTGATAAGGAAAGGGTAATGTCCGTCTTGGTAGGCATACCGTTTACACCAAGGAAATCACCATTGTCACCGTTATATACCAAGGTAGCACCTTCAAACTTACGACCGGTGGTATCAAAAGATTCCGGACTAAAGTTTTCGAAATCTTCATTAATGGCTTCTTTCGGTGTAGTCAGGGAAGGCTGTAAGCCCTTCACCTGGTTGAATAACAACTGCTGGACAGTATAGGTACCGTCTGCAAAAGTAGTACCGCTGTCAGCATTGTTTGTCATGGTTACGGTTAAATTCAGAAATTCATCGGTTGCGCCTTCATAACCATACGCCTTTGCCAGTTCATCCAGTGCTGCCATGGCATCTGCATCTTCTGTATTCAATGCAGGGTCATCCATGGTTGCACTTGCCGCAAAAACGTCCGCCAGCGTACATACGGTAGTACCGGAAAGTGTCTGCAATTCATTGTTTGCCCATTTGTATGCAGTTGTATCCAGTTCAATGGTTTTGTTGACGCTCTGGGAAGTTTCAGCTCCCAGTGCTGCGCCTTCGATATCTATTTCGTTACCTACGGAATCCAAAATCTTATCTAATTCCAAGCTATATTCGTTCTGGTTACTGGATTGCTTCAAAACCAGTTTAGCCGTGTATGAATAACCCAGATTGTCGTAAAAGTTTAAGTTGATGGTCTTACCGGATTCACTGGTAACGTCAGTATTGTTCTTATCGATGATACCGGAAACATAAGCCTTAGAGGTTGCCTCAGGGGGATATGTCATATTAGCAGCACTCATAATACGCAATGCGGTAACATTGTCCTGCTTGATGGTCATGGTTTCTTCATCTACCTGCCAGCCCATTACATTATAACCGTTACTGGTCATACATAAGTTACCTGCACCGTCCACATAGAAAGAACCATCTCTGGTAAAGAAGTTTTCACTACCGTTATTTACTACAAAGAATGCGCTACCGCTAATCATAACATCGAAAGGATTACCGGTTGACTGTGCAGCACCCTGGGTGCTGATATTGGTATTGATGGCACCTGCCTTAACACCAAGACCGATCTGCTTTGCATTGGTACCGCCGGTACCGGTTGTTGCGTTGGGACCTGATGCTTTCTGTGTTGTCTGGCTGATCAGTTCACTGAATACCATGGAACTGGATTTATATGCAGTTGTATTTACGTTTGCGATATTGTTACCGATAACGTCCATTCTGGTCTGGTGTGTTTTAAGACCTGTAACACCAGAAAAAAGTGATCTCATCATAATTAAGTGACCTCCTTATTTTTGACGAAACGGGATTTCCCTCTGTCAGTCAGGAAACCTTTGCCTCCTTAAAGGTCCGGCTACATAATAACCGCTCCGTCTATATTGGTAAATACATTGTCATTGGTCGCTGCGCTGTCCATCGCAGTAACTACTGTTTTGTTTGGGATATTGACGATAAACGCCAAGTCATCCACAATAACTAAAGATTCTTGAATGCCTTTCTCTCCGGCTTTCTTTGCCCCATCATGCAACCGTTCCATCTGGCCGGTCGTCAGTTCAATGTTTCTGTCCGACAGCCTTACCATTGCATGTTTGGAAAACTTAAGTGCCTGTGTTTCACCACTTACACCAAATTGTTTGCTTTCCAAGATATCTCGGAAGGAAAGAGTGCTTTCCGGACGTGTACCCGATACTTTGTTATTCTGTCTTAAGTACTGGTCCTGAAGCTGTTCTATGGAGAGATAGCCGTTGTTCTGCACTTTCATGCGGACACCTCCTTGTGTTCCTATACTTCTCCTGCACCCTCACTTCCGTTTTCATCAGCATTATCAGATTCTTCCGTATTGTCTGCATTTTCTTCGTTTTCTTCTGCTTTATTGGCTTCTTCCACCTGCTTACGAAGTTCTGCAATCTTATCCACATATGCCTGTAAAGCATCTGCCTTTTCCGTTGCTACGAAAGTCTTCTGGTATTCATTCATGTTTTCGTAGGTTTCTGCAAGCTTGTCAATGGTTTCTGCATCTGTCAAATCCACTGCGCCGATATTGGGAAGCTTATTAATGCCTTCTACCAGCTCGGTAGCCATCTGATATGCTTCATCGTATTCAGGATCCAGAACTGTTTCCACATCGGATAATGCATATCTGTTTTCATTGATGTAAACATATGCCTTACCGCCTTCGTATGTAACATAATCAATCTTACCGTACACATAACTGGTTTCGCCGCTTGCCGCTGTAGATTTTACGTATACCGTCTGTCCAACCATACCGCTTGCTCTCTGTAAATCCATGCTGCTGCTCATATTCTGTAAGGATTCTACCTGTGAGAACTGTGCATACTGGGAAATATACTCGGTATTGGATGTGGGCTGTAACGGGTCCTGATATTTCATCTGTGCCACAAGTAACTGCAAAAAAGCTTCTTTATCCATGCTTTCGCCGGCATTTCCTGTTTTCTGCGCTGCACTGGAAGTGCTGGTGGTGGAGGATACCAGTTTTCCGTCTTCTACCGGTGCTACTAAACTCATCCGCTTCACTCCTTTCTTTTGTTATGCCGTGTAATCCACGGTATTACCGTTTTCTTTCATCATTTCTGCTGCCAGCTGTTCTTCTTCTGTCAGTTCCAGTTCCGCAATTTCCAAATCATTTAAGTTGATTCTTCTGGTTCTTGCTCTCTGGGGCTGTCTGTCATCAGAAGTTGTCTGCTGTCCGCCCTGCTGTCCCAAACTGTGTTCAAAACCGTTGGTCTGTACTTCTACTTCAATGTTTTCCACTGTAACACCCTGTTCTTTAAAGGTGTCTTTTAACTGAACCATCTGGTTTTCCAGTACGCTCTTTACCGTTTCGTTTTCTGTCAGAAACTGTGCAGTAACCACGCCTTCTTTTGCTACCAGTTTTACATGTAAGTTACCAAGGCTTTCGGGATGTAACTGCATTTCCAATTCAGAAACACCGTCAGCTACATTGCCTTTCATGTAATCGGTAATCTGGCGCATAATCATTTCGGTATCGGTATCCATATAACCGGATACTTCACTGACATTCTGTAATGTTTCTACCGTATTCTGTACTGTAGTCTGTGTCTGTACGAAAGGATTGGCATCCTGTGTAAACTGATTTTCGTTCCGGTTGCCGGCATCGTTTCCTGCCATGCTTCTTTCTAACATGATTTCGGCACCGTCAGTTCCTGTGGTTTTTCCTACCGTTGTCTCAGACTCTGTATCGCCTTCACGTTCCGGTTCATCCTCTTGCACTTTTGTTTCTTCCGCGTCTTCTTCCTCTACAACAGGCACTTCTGCATCCACTGTTTCAGTCAGGGCATCTGTTTCTTCCGTAAGCTTTGCGAAAATTTCTTTCACATCTGTTTCTTCAAGCCCTGTCATTTCCGCCACGTTTGAAACTACCTCATTTAAGGATTTTTGCAAACTTTGGAAATTTGAAAACAGATTCTCATCAGTCATAAAACTGCTGGCATCCTGTTCTCCTGCTGCTGCTAATACCAATGCCTGTAATCCTTCGGTGGTAAGTAAATCCTCTGTTCCCATGCCCAGTCCTTCCAAAAGGCTGACCACTTCTTCTTCGGAAATCCCCAACACTTCCGCTGCCTGTGTCACCATTTCAGCTGCAACCTCTTCTGCTACTTTCTCAGCTTGTTCGATTGCCTCCTGCGGGGTCACATCGGCATCATTTTTCTTTTTGATGGAAACAGGCTTTTCGGAAATTCTGTCTGTTCTGCCATCCACTTTTTTAGGGGATGTTACATCTCTTTCAGGTTCCGCTTTGTTTGTTTCACTTTTCTGGTTTTTTAGCACATCAGAAAAGCTACTGTCTACATCTCTTCCGTTAGGTGCATTTGTTTGCGGTGTCTCAGTAAAATAAGACTTTACGCTTGCACTTACAGGTGCGCTTGTCATCCGCATTCCTCCTCTCTTTAATTTTCAAGGTACTGTTTTAATACCTGCTTTATATATCGTCTGTAAGTCAAAAAAACTTAAGACTCCGGGAACATTATTTTAGTCAGTTTTGCAGCAAATTCAGCACTCATGCATTCCATGATTTCTCCTCTGGTTTCTGCATCCATAGTTCCCAGAATCCTTGCCACCAGATTTAAATCATTAGACATAGCTTCCAGTATGGACGCCGCTTTCTTGGGATCCATTGCCGCATACGTGTCAGCAAAGTCTTTAATCTCTGCATCTTCCTCCATCTGCTCCACAACCTGTTTATACAAATAATCCGCCGTAGCCGGGTCCATCGCTTCATAGTATTCCCTGTAATCCTCAGCTCCCGGACCGTTTTCCGCATAAATGACATTTTCAAAGAACTCTGTTTTGATACGCTGGAACTCTATCTGGCTTTTTTCAAACTCCTGCAAACGCACCACTTCCGCTTTTAATCCGGAAATCTCTTCCTCTTTTGCCAGAATATCTGCATTGGCCTGTTGCAATTGTGCTTCCAGATACGTAATCTGCGCTACCGCTTCGTGAATGCTGGTATAGCCGGATGTATCGCTCTCTTCCTCTTTGTTCTCATCCTCTTCTACATTTGGAAGAATCTTATTTACCACCGGTACATCCTTCAAAAGAGGGGTCAAAACGCCGGAGCCGAAACCGCCTACGTCCAGTTTGATAATCAGACAGACGATACCAAGCCACACCGCAATAATTGCCACAGTCGCAAGAAAGGTAAAGAAACCGCCGCCTTCTTCCTCTTCTGCCAACTCCGCTTCCTGCGCCGCAATTTCTTTTGCTCTTTTCTTCGCTTCTTTTTTCTGTTTTTTCTGCTCTGCTTTCAGTTTTTTCTTTTCAGATTCTATCTTTCTTTTCTCTGCTTTGAAAGTATCCGGTCCCTTAGCCATTGCCTTCTTCCTTTCCGTAATCGCCGTTCTGCTTTTCTTTATCCTGGATTCGCTGACCATAAGTGTAGCTTACCAGCTCATCCACTTCTTTGCTTTCCTGTTTTTTAATATCTTCCACAAATTCTTCAAACGCATGCTCCCTCAGTTTTTCATGCATCTTTCTGTCCTGCATCAAATCTGCAAGATGTTGCCTTGCAATCTCCATTTTGGCTTCCGCAAGCTTCACATTCCGTATTTGCAGTTCAATATACTCTTCCATTTTCAGAATCGCAGCCTTATTGTCCTGGATTTCCTGTACCTGCAACGTACCCTGCAGCAATTCTTCTGCACGGTTTTCATAATACTGTTTCCTGTCCTTTAATTGTTGCAGCTTTTCCACTTCCGTATCCAAAGCCGCCTTCGCCACGGCGTATTCCTGTTTCGCCTGTGTTTCCAGCTTTTCCTTGATATCCAGATCGCTCTGCATTCTGTACCTGAACTTCGCCATACCTCTCTCACCCTGCCTAAAGCAGTCCTAAACTAACATGGACCTTGCGCCATGGCCACAAAGTCCATTTCCAAAAATCCTTATTCCGGGCATTTTTCCTTAGTTTTCATCTGCAAACAACTGTTGCAAAAGCTTATAGGTTTCCTCATAGTCAATTTTCTCGTCCACATCCTGACAAAGAAATGCATTGATATCATCTATCTTACGGATAGCCCTGTCAATTGCAGGATTGCTTCCTGCCTTATAGGCGCCGATATTAATCAAATCCTCCGCCTCGTTATAAGTAGCAAGCACACTCTTTAACTTGCTTGCCAGTTTTTTATGTTCCCTGTCCACAATCTGGCTCATACAACGGGAAATACTCTGTAATACATCAATGGCCGGATAATGGTTTTTATGTCCCAGTTTTCTGTCCAACATAATATGGCCGTCCAGAATACTTCTTGCCGTATCCGTAATGGGCTCATTAAAATCATCACCATCTACCAATACCGTATACAATCCGGTAATGGAACCGCATTCGTCCCTGCCCGCTCTCTCTAACAGCTTGGGCATTTCAGAATACACGCTGGGCGGATATCCTCTGGATACAGGCGGTTCTCCGCTGGCAAGACCGATTTCTCTCTGTGCCATGGAAAAACGGGTCAGGGAGTCCATCATCAAAAGAACATCCTTGCCCTGGGAACGGAAATACTCCGCAATGGCCGTTGCTGTTTTTGCAGCCTTATTACGTTCCAGCGCCGGCTTATCGGAAGTTGCCACCACAACGACGGAACGACGCATACCCTCTTCTCCCAGGTCACGTTCAATAAATTCCCTTACTTCTCGTCCACGTTCCCCAATCAGTGCAATCACATTAATATCTGCTTTTGTATTGCGGGCAAACATACCCATCAGCGTGGATTTTCCTACACCGGAACCCGCAAAAATACCGATACGTTGTCCCTTTCCTACCGTCAAAAGACCGTCTACCGCTTTTACACCTAACGACAGTACTTCATCAATAATCGCTCTGCGCATAGGGTCAGGGGGCGGTGCTTCCACCGGGCAGCTGATGCCACCCGTTATCACGGAACCGTCAGTAGGTCTGCCAAGTCCATCCAAAGTCTTTCCTAACATGTCATTGTCCAACTGCACGCACAAAGGCATCCCCATATTCTGCACCTTGCAGTTTAACCCGATTCCATCCACCGCTTCGTAGGGCATAAGCAACGTTTTTTTATCTTTAAACCCTACCACTTCCGCCAAAATCGGTTTTGCATTTTCGGTTTCCGGATAAATAGTACAGATATCACCAAGCTTTGCGTCAGGACCTGCGGATTCCACCGTAAGACCTACCACGTTTACCACTTTCCCCAGCTTGTGATAATAATTTCCTTTTTTCAGTTTTTCATATTTAGCAAAATCTATCTTAACTGTACGCAATTTTACTCTCCGCCGGGTTTTTCATAGGACAAAAGCCTGATTTTTTGTCCCAGCTCTGCAAGCTGGGTGCCCAGACTGCAGTCAAAAATACCGCCTTCCGTTTCGATAAGGGCTTCATTTTCTCCCAAAGTAACATCTTCTATCACTTCCAGTGAATTTACCTTTACGCCTTCCGTCAGCTTTCGTTTGTACATACTGACATAAGCATAATCCGCTCTGGAAACATGTACGATATAGTCTTTTCCGCCTTCCGTTTTTTTCATGGTATCCGCTATCAGATGTACCACAATATCTCTGTATGAAGAAAGCTCTACGTGGAAAATATGCTCATAAATTCCCGCAATGGTATCAATCATCTGCGGTTCAATATCCTTTAACAGGGCATCCACTTCCTCTTCTAACTGCTTTTTTTCTGCCTGCAGTTTTGCCTTCATCTCATCCGATTCCCGCACTCCCTGGGCAAAGCCTTCCTGATATCCCTGTTTCTTGGCAGCTTCCATGGCATACTTTCTTTCTGCCGCCAGTGTTTTCTCTGCATCTACACGCATCTGCTCCAGTTCTTCGGATGCCTGCCTTTTCATTTCCTCAATTTGAGCAGCCACATCTTCCATGGCCGTACTTTGCGCCGCTTCGCTTCTTGCTGCCGCAGAAATGACATTGCCTTCAGCCTCATCCGCAGTCAAAACATCCAGCACATCTGCCGAAAAGCCTTGGGAAAATCCATCCTCATCCACAGGCTTGGGTTCCATTTTGGAAGCATGAATAATTTCTATTTTTTTTGCAATCCTTGCGTTACTGTCAATAATCCGGGCCTCGTCTTCCTTTACGACCATATAGCCCCTTTTGTATAAATTACTAGACAACGATTTCGTCTCCTCCGCCTCTGGAAATTACGATTTCTCCGGCATCTTCCAGCTTTCTGATAATGTTTACAATCTTCTGCTGTGCTTCTTCTACGTCCTTCATACGTACAGGACCCATAAATTCCATATCTTCTTTGATCATGACAGCCAGACGCTTTGACAGGTTGTTGAAGATTGCATTCTGCACCTGTTCGTTAGCACTCTTAAGAGATACTGCCAGGTCATTGTTATCCACGTCACGCAACACACGCTGGATGGCTCTGTCGTCCAAAAGAAGAATATCTTCGAATACGAACATCTTTTTGCGGATTTCGTCTGCCAATTCGGGTTCTTCGATTTCCAAAGTTTCCATAATATGCTTTTCCGTACCACGGTCTACCGTATTCAAAATTTCTACAACCGCATCCACGCCACCGATAATGGTGTAATCCTGATTTGCCAGGGATGCCAGCTTGGTTTCCAACACCTTTTCCACATCCTTTACTACATCGGGACTGGTTCTGTCCATCACCGCAATACGTCTTGTAACATCTGCCTGTCTGTCGGGTGGCAGTGCAGACAGAATCAAAGCTGCCTGTGAAGACGACAAATAAGACAATACCAGTGCAATGGTCTGGGGATGCTCGTCCATAATAAAGTTCAAAAGCTGGGACGCATCAATTTTACGCACAAATTCGAAAGGTTTTACCTGCAAAGAAGCTGTCAGCTTACTGATAACTTCAATTGCCTTTTCAGCACCAAGCGCATGCTCCAAAAGCTCTTTTGCATAAGTAATACCGCCTTCCGCAATATACTGCTGCGCCAGACACACTTCATAGAACTCATTGATAACCATTTCTTTTACCTGCGGGGTAACGCTTCGGGTATTTGCGATTTCCAATGTCAGTTCTTCTATTTCCTCTTCTTTGAGATGTTTAAATATACCTGCCGAACGCTCCGGTCCCAAAGAAATCAACAATATTGCCGACTTCTGTAACCCGTTCAGTTTTTCATCCGCCATTCTTGCCATAAGCTTCTTTTGCCTCTCAATTACCTAAGTTATGTATCCTAAACTGCCTATTCCCAGTCGGCATTCAACCAGTTTCTTAACAGGTTTGCCGCCGCTTCCGGATTTTCGTCCACAAACTTTTCTATCATCATACGCACTTCGGATTTTGCTTCCAGTTCAATATCCTCCACTTCGGATGTAGTATTGGACTGTAATAAATCTTCTACGGATAACTCTTCCTCTTCCGCAACTTCCTTTCTGCCCGCCATACTTCTGATAACCACCACTGCCAGTAATGCCAGAATCACAATAATCAAAAGCAGGGATACTACATTAGTCACATCTTCCTGGGTGGCACCGGCTTTATCAATAAACTGCGGTACTTCATATGCCAAAATGGTAATGCTTTCGGCAGGAATACCGGTTGCATTTGCTACAATGCTGTAAAAATCAGGATCCACATCCAGTTTTACATAGGCATCATTAGCAGCCTTATATTCGTCCCAGGAAATGCCGTCTAACAGTCCTAAATTTTTAGCATCCTCTTCTTTCACCACTTTATAACTGATGGCAGTCAGTGCAAGGGAGGAATCCTCGAAATTAATAATACCTGCCGGCAAATTCTCTACCGAAATCAGTTCATTGGGTAAAAAGTACTCATGAAGATAATTGGATGAACTCTCTGCATCCGTACCCAAATCCCATTGATACGTGGTTTCATCATTGGAGTCCGTACCGGGAATTCCGCCACTTCCGGAGCTGTTTTCGTCCTCGGACTGTTCTCTCTCCGCAAGCATACCTTCTTCCCTGCCCGCATTGGCATAATACTCGTGAATGGTACGCTGGTACTCTGCATAATCAATATCCAGTCTGCAGGCTACCTCTACCATATCAAACTGCTGGGTACCTACCAGCACTTTCTTGACATCCGCACCTACCTTGGTTTCTGCCTGGGAACGGAGTTCTAACATATTGCTTGCCACGCCGGCAGTAGAGTAATCTTCTTCGCCGGAGAACAGCAAATTGGCTTCCGTATCCACAATGGTGATATTGGCAGTAGAGCTGTTGCCCAGAGCTGTCGCCACTGCTCTTGCCACCGTAGTTGCCTGTTCTTCGGTAAACTTATCCTGCAGGCGCAACTGAATCCAGGCAGACGCCTCTTCTCCTTCATCTGCCAAAAGACCGGTATTGTCCGGAATATTTAACGTAACCGTTGCACTCTTTACGGAATCAAAAGAAGTAATATCAGAGGCCAGCTTCTGCTCCATATAGTATACATATTGTTTTTCTTTATCTGCCGCCGTAGTGGAAAATCCACCGGATATGGCATCTTCGATGGTATAAGCAGTAGGCATAAATCCTTCCGCACCCAGTGCCAGGTTTGCCACTGCCATATCCTCTGCCTGCAACATAATCCGGCAACCGTCATCGGAAGTCCGATATGTAATACCGTTGCCTTCCAATATTTCAATTACCTCTGCCGCTTCCGCTGTGGTGGCATATTCTTCCCATGCAATATACTGTGGTTTGGTAAACACATAAATCAATATTGCAAAGGTAAAAATCACTGCTGCTGCCGCAGTAATAATGATTGTTTTCTGTTTGGTGGTAAATTTGTCCCACCACGCCTTTATTTTGTCCAGTATCTCTTTGACTTTATCCGGCATGTCCTTTTCTCCTTAAACCCTTATGTATTCCGGATGCATTAAATCTGCATGTTCATAATCTCTTTGTATGCTTCTAATACCTTGTCTCTGATTGCTACCGTATACTGCAATGCAGTGGATGCTTTCTGTAAAGCAATGGTAAGGTCATGGGTATTTTCCGTCTCGCCCATGGCAAATTTAATTTCTTCGTTCTCTGCATCGGATAAGTAACTGTTTGTGGTGTTGATATTATCAATTGCCGTATCAAGCAATGCCTGAAACATGGAACCGTCCGCTGACAAAGACTCCGTATCCCTTACTCTTCCCACCATGCCGTAGGAAGAATTCAAACCTATATTCTTTGCATCTCTTACAATATTTTCAGAATTGATTCCTGCTAATGTTGCTGCTATATCCATACTTCCTCCTCAAAACCGGTTCTGTCTGCTAAATCAACCGGTAGCCATTATCAGGTGGCCTGACCTACATTTAATCCCTGCTGTGCCATATTTTTGCTGGCAGTAAATGCTGTGGCATTTGCTTCATACGCACGGCTTGCATCGATTAAGTTCGTCATTTCCGTTACGATATTTACGTTGGGGTAATATACATACCCGTTCTCGTCCGCATCGGGATGGGAAGGGTCGTATACTTTATTCATTTCTGTCCAGGTATCCTCATACACCGCATCCACCTTTACACCGCTGCCGGTATAACGGTCACTGGCTGTTTTAAACACATTGCCGAAAGAAACACCTTCATTTTTCTCAGCAAAAGTAACCACTTTTCTCCGATAAGGGGTACCGTCTTCAGTTCTGGTTGTATTGGCATTTGCCACATTTTCAGAAATAATATCCATACGATATCTCTGCGCCGTAAGTCCGGACGCATTGATATTAAAAGCATCAAACATTCCCATAGGTTACCTCCTTACTTCATTACCATTTTCAGATTGTTAAATTCCTGGGTAATACTCTTTATCAGTCCCTGATATTTTAACTGGTTTTCCGCCAGCGCTACGTTTTCCGTTTCGATATCCACGTTATTGCCATCCAGTCTGTAAGCGTGTCCCACATTATCGGAATAAATTTCCGCATCCAGCTGGTGCGTCTTTACATTGGCAACTCTCTGGTCCATATTGGAAGTATTACTGCTTCTGCCGATTGCTTTCTTCAATTCACTTTCAAAAGCCACATCCTGGCGCACATAGCCCGGTGTAGTCGCATTGGCAATGTTGTGTGCAATCACATCATTGCGAAGCCATGCGGCATCCGCTGCCTTGTCAAGCACATTGATATAATCAAATGCATTGGTATTAATCATACAAATACTCCCTTCTGCCCTCATCAGGGCATAAAAAACCTACTCTATTCTATTATAGTTTATTTGCCCAAAAACACAAGTGTTTTTCCACACTTTTTTCATTAAGAAACACTTGATATTGTATTGAATTAACAGCAAACGCACAATATCTATACTATTTGTCTGTCCCTTTTGCCAAACTTTGCCAATACACTGTCAAAAAAATGCAAAAAGGGATTTATTGTATCCAATAAATCCCTTTACCACAGTCAATCCGTTTCTATATACTTTTCCATATATTCATATATCGGTTATCTTTATAAAAAACCTAATACCTTGGCGGTCTTTTTCTATCCCGTTTTTCTATCTGTTGTTCTGTTTTTTTAATTCTTCGATTTCATCAAATACTACGTCATGCAACACTTTAATATAACTCCCCTTCATACCGGAAGAACGTGATTCGATAACACCGGCACTTTCAAATTTGCGCAATGCATTGACAATAACAGAACGGGTAATACCGACTCTGTCCGCAATCTTGCTGGCAACCAGAATCCCTTCCATGCCGTTTAATTCATCAAAGATATGGGTAATGGCTTCCATTTCAGAGAATGACAACGTGGAAATTGCAGATTTTACTACTGCTACTTTTCTGCTTTCTTCCGCACTCTCTTCATTTACGGCACGCAACATTTCCAGTCCCACTACAGTAGTACCGTATTCGCAGAGTATGATATCATCGATATCATACTGTTCATTGCACTTGTAAATAAACAAAGTTCCCAGTCTTTCTCCTGCAATTTCAATAGGAGCAATAACTGCCTGAAATTTCTTTACATCTACATTTTCAAATCCTAATGTCTGCAAATTTACATTTTCTTTGGTAGACAAGACGCCCAAAAGTCTCTCATTTAACATTGCATCAATAAAGCCGCCAACGTCTTCACTTAACATTTCCGTAATTTCTTCCACGCCCTCTGCCTTACCGATACCAAGCACTTTACCTTTGCGGCTGATTACCAGAATATTGGAATTTAAGATTTCACGCATTACTTTACAAATATCATTAAATACCACTTTACTGGAATTATTATTGTGCAAAAGCTTTCCTATTTTTCTGGTCTTGTCTAATAACTGTACACTGCTCATTTCATTTACCTCCATCCCCGGCCCCCTCTAACGGCCAAAGATTCATGCATTCATCGGGTTTCAATTAAATCTATTTTAGCATACAGAAATGAAATTTTCAACTTATATACAGTCAATTTTTATATTTTTTCAAAAATTACAATTAATTGACAGACTTTTGTGCAATATGTCCACACTGTTCATCGGAACATACCAATTTATTTCCCTTTTGTACCATAAGGCAACCGCATTTCTCACATTTTACGTCTGTGGGTTTCTGCCACACCATATAATCACATTCCGGAATATTGATACATCCATAGTATCTTCTGCCTTTTTTGGTTTTTCTGACTACAATGTCTTTTCCGCACTTGGGACAATTTACACCGATTTTTTCAAAGTAAGGTTTGGTACTTCTGCAGTCCGGAAAACCGGGGCATGCCAAAAACTTGCCGTGAGGGCCGTATTTTACCACCATGTTTCTGCCGCAATTGTCGCAAACTTCCTCGGAAACCTCATCTGCAATTTCCACCTTGGAAAGTGCCTGCTGGGCATTGTTGACTGCTTCATCCAAATCCGGATAAAAGTTTGCAATAATGGTCTTCCAGTTTACCTTTCCTTCTTCCACACCGTCTAACAGTGCCTCCAGATTGGCAGTAAAATTCACATCCACAATGGTAGGGAAGGCTTCCTTCATCATGTCATTTACCACTTCACCCAGCTCTGTGACATACAAGTTTTTGTTCTCTTTGACCACATATCTTCTTGCAAGAATAGTGGTAATGGTAGGTGCATAGGTACTGGGACGTCCGATTCCCAGCTCTTCCAGAGCACGCACCAAAGAAGCCTCCGTAAAATGAGCGGGTGGCTGTGTAAAGTGTTGTTTTTCTTCAAAACCGGCATGGGTTAATTCTGTATCTTTATCCAAATTGCCCGCTAACTGGTTGTTTTCTTCCTTTTCTTCCTCTGCCTGGGTGTAAACACTCATAAAGCCGTCAAAAAGAAGTTTGGAAGCAGATACGGTAAAAATGTGTCCCTTGGCACCGATTTTAACGGAAATGGTGCTGTATTTTACAGCTTCCATGCGGCTTGCAGTAAACCGTTTCCAAATCAGCTGATACAGTCTGAACAAATCTCTGGGAAGTTCATCCTTTAAGTCCACCGGTGTCAAATCGATACGGGTGGGACGGATTGCTTCATGGGCATCCTGAATCTTCTGCTCTTTCTTCTTGGCAGTTCCCTCCCCGGCGTATTCTTCGCCATAGGTTTTTGCAATATATTCCTGTGCCATGGCTTCCGCTTCTTCGGATACACGGACAGAGTCTGTACGCAGATAAGTAATCAGACCAAGGGTTCCCTCGCCCTTAATCTCTACGCCTTCATAAAGCTGCTGGGCAAGACGCATGGTTTTCTGGGTGGAAAAATTCAGTACCTTGCTGGCTTCCTGCTGCAAAGTAGAAGTCGTAAAAGGCAGGGGAGCTTTCTTGATGCGTTCCCCTTTCTTTACTTCCGTTACTTTATATTCTGCATTCTTAAGTGCTTTCTTGATTTCATTTACTTCTGCTTCACTTGCAATATTTGCTTTGCCTTCCGTGGTACCGTAATACTTGGCTACCAAAGGCTTCTTCTCCCCTTTGACATCAAAAGAAGCTTCCAAAGTCCAGTATTCTTCCGGAATAAAAGCATTGATTTCCGCTTCCCTGTCACAGATAATACGCAGGGCCACAGACTGTACACGTCCTGCTGACAGACCTCTTTTAATCTTCGCCCACAAAAGCGGAGAAATACGGTATCCCACCATACGGTCCAGACAACGTCTCGCCTGCTGGGCATCCACCAGATCCATATCAATTTCTCTGGCATTTTTCAAAGATTCTTTAACCGCCTTTTTGGTAATTTCATTAAAGGTAATGCGGTAGGTCTTCTTGTTTTCCAGTTTCAGGGCATGATACAAATGCCAGGAAATTGCCTCTCCTTCACGGTCAGGGTCAGTTGCAAGATACACTTTTTCTGCTTTTTTCACTTCTTTGCGCAGGCTTGCAAGCAAATCGCCTTTTCCTCTTATTGTAATATATTTAGGTTCGTAGTCGTTTTCAGGATCTACGCCCAACTGGCTTTTAGGCAAATCACGTACATGCCCCATGCTTGCCGCCACTTCGTAATTGGCTCCTAAAAACTTCTTTATTGTCTTCACTTTAGCCGGTGATTCCACGATAACCAGGTATTTTGCCATTCTTTCTATTCCCCCGATTCACTTTTTTACAGTAATCGCGTTCCACTATACACTATTTTTTTCAGGGTTGCAAGTAAAAGTTAAAAAAGAAACAAAAATCACGCCGCAACGGCGTGATTTTCGCTTCTAAATTTAATACACATCATTAATAATTGTCTACAAAGTACATCGTACAAATATCATAGATTTCCGGTTCTTCTTTGGAATAAACCTTAACCGTAACGCTCTGTACCATTACGCTGTCCAGATTACCGGTACCGGAAATCGGTGTTTTAAAGTACCAGATAAAAGTATTATTATCACCCAATTCCGGCTTTTCAGAGGTACCATTGGGGAATGTGACACCAACCGTTGCATCCGTAGTTTCATCCTGGGTAAACTGTATATCCAGAACCTCTACGCCACAATTAATGGGAATATAATTGGAATCTGTCTTTTTCCATTTATCATGATAATATCCGTATAGCTGATAAATAGGACCCATATAGGTATTATCCCATCTGTCTATCCATTCCACTGTCATATCCTCACAATAAATGGATACTTTAGGAATATAGATGATTCTCTCATACGTCCATGTTTGTTCCCCATTCCAGTTGCGCATGAATACCTGTACCATAACATGGTAATCCTGATTGAGCGGCAGTTCCGTGGTAATATTTACAATTGCCTGTCCCGGCGTAGCTGCTACACTGACATAATCTTTGATATTAATACCCGGATTGGTAATTCTGTTACCATCTGCATCACATATATAGATATCCCAGTTCATACTTGGATCTTCATACATCATATTTGTAATGCCGTCCGGCATATTGAAAAAGATTGGAGGGTTATTATTTCCGTCCTTACCTCTTTCCAAGTAGGAATTTCCGCTGTCACCTGCTTTCGGAACCCTATAGACGATACTGTCTTCCACATAAATATCCCTGCCATACGCCGCACTTAAGGATAAAGATTTTACCCGCAATGTTATGGTAATCTCTTGATTTGCAGCAGCCTGGGTAAATTTCACCTGGAATGTGGAAGAAGATGTGCCACTGGTATAAGATTCCACTAAGTCTGTTCTGTCCACAGACCATGTATATACCAAATCCGTTGCCTTCTCTTCCAGTGTAAATCCTTCCGTTATAACAGCAGATGCATAAAGAGGATGGAATGCCTCCAGTGCTGTAGGAATAATTTCACAGCTTAACAGGGATTTCCCCGGTAAAGGCGGAGCCGGATTATGCAAGGTCCATGACTCTGCCAGACTATCATAAGTGATTGTCGTTTTATTGGTACCGGCAGGATGTAATGCAACCGCAGTTACCTGCAATGTCATCATGCCCAAATCCTGCTTTAAGGTAATATCCGTAAACGGTGTCACACCGTTTCTGCTCTCATTATAATCAATATAATCCTCAATATTGGATACTTCATTTCCCGAAGCATCCGTCAGCAGATAACTCCACGCAATCTGATAAGGATCCACATAATCTACATCATAATTAACACTGAGCACTCTCGCTAAGGAAGTACCTTCCAGTGTTGCCTCAACCCTGTACTCCGCGCCGGTCATATACTCTGCACCGGCAATTATACTGCCGTCCACGGTCATGGCATTGACTCTGCGCACATGCACGGGAATATATCTGGTTGCCAGAGGTGTGATATTATCGCTTCCGGTTGCCACAGTCTTTACCTGTAGCTGCATGGTATCAGAAGTTTCATCTCTTCCTATTTTAAGATACCACAAACCGGTAACACCGTCCTGATACACCAAAGTATCCGTATCGTTATTATTTTCCAGTCCCCACACCACATTGGTATTGGCAGGACCGATAACCGTTGCTTCCAATAAAAAGGTCTGGTTCGGTTCCAGGGTCACCTCGGATTCCGTAATCAGTGTTGCACTGGCTTCTACAATATTCTCTTCCAGAACACCGTTACGTGCCGTAATGGTATACCATGATTCAAAATTTCTTTCTCCCTCTTCAAACTTCAAACGTAACTGTAAACTGCCGCTTTCCATAAAATCCGCAGGCACAATTGCTTCAAAATCAGCTACATTCTCCGCCATAAGCTGGTCCGCTTCCCCAATCAGGGTTAAAGTATTGTCTGCATTAATCTGATATTCAGACAATACGATTTTGCAGTCTGCACTACGGTAGGTTACCTTGTAGCATCTGTCTTCTTTCTGAATGGACAGCTCCTTTGCTGTTCCCGCATCGGTATATGTTACTTCTGCAGTGGTATCAATTACCAGATCCGCAATCTGGTTTGCCGCAAACTGCGCTTCCTGCTGCAAGCCTACTTCCGTAACGCCTCTTTCATAGTGTTTTGCACTGATAACCATAATACTTCCCACAGAAGCCGTTACCACACCTAAAATAGCCATGGCACAAATAAGCTCTACCAGGGACAGACCCTGATTATGAGCATGCAATTTGGATATCAAACAATGCTTCATACGCTTTAGAAATTGTTTCATATGGATACCTCCCGCATACCTACTCTTCCAGTACTATCTTTCCTGTCAGATAAGACAATTTCAACAACTTCACTTTATCGTTACCCGGTACTTCTACCTTTATTTCCAGGCAATATTTGCCTACAAAATCACTTCCCATTGCATCTAACGGCAAAAAAGCGCCGCTGCTTCTGTCAAATGCGATAACCAGAGGTGTAGAAACGCCTCCCAGGGTTCTGTAAGAACCGGTTGCATCACCGCTTACCCGGTAGCTGACTGCAATGCCGCTTCCCAGCTCCGTAACGGTTTCTGAATGCTCCGTACTCGAAGTATCAATCACTTTTTTTACCATCAGCCGGTCGCCGTCCATATACAGATACAAAACTGCATTCAGCTTGCCCATGGTAGTAACCCTGCAATCCGAAATAAACGATTCCAGTTTCATGGCACACTGCTTTGCAGGTTTATCCGTCAACAGCCCCACACCATAAGAAACGCCAAGTGTAAGGATAGACAGAATTGCCAGCACAATAATTAATTCAATTAGAGAAAAACCTCTGTTATTTTTTTTCATAACAATCCTTTATTTCTTCGTCCAGTTATAGTACTTCACATACTCCGTCATTTCTACTTCTTTGTTTTCTAACGCAGTAGCATCATCTGCAGAATCCCATGCCGTTTTTGCACTGTCAACACTCCAGTCCATATCCGGCAGCATAAAAATATAATCCGTACTAATCTGTGTGGTATATCCATTGGCATCCGTATATACCAGTTCCACACCGCTTAGGACAGCCGTACCGGAAGGATTTACCGTAATACCTGCCGCAGTGCTGGTAATCGTAGGTGCCACCGCGCCGGGATAGGCGGTGTCTGCAATCGCCTGTAACACCTCTGATGCCGTCAGGGGTGTAGTAGGGTCAAGGGGATTTGTTGTTTTTTCCACCCACTTTTGTTGTAAAATTGCAAAAAACTTAATCTGATAATTGTATTCTCTGGTAGCAGAATCCGCCACGGCATAGTGTATCATAGTATCCAGATACGCCTCTCTTGCCGCCTCGTCAGACATTTCTATCAAATCCTGCATAATCGCTTCCAATGCCAGCTCCGCATCATAAAAACTTTCTTTGGTCTTTACGTCGGTGGCCTTCATATAATAATTCATACCTGCAGCATACAGAATTGTGGTTGCCAGAATACTGACAAAAGTAACCAGTACAATGACCGTAATAATGGCAGAGCCCTTATCATTCAGTTTTTTTATCTTTTGTCTTTTACTCATTCTTGCTTCCTTCTAATTCTAACAATCGCATGCTTTCCGGGAATCCCGCTTCCATTGCATTGGTTTCATACACCGATACCTTCACTTCATACAAAGCAGGCTCCGTAACCGTTTCCACCAAGCCTTCAATGGCTGTAACTCCGCTCATACTGCCAACGGGTATACTGCCACCGGCAGAAGAGAGATTTTCCGTTACATTGTGATACAATTTAATTTCTCCGCTACCTGTACCGGAAATATACGGTCTGTAAGAATTTTCACTGGTGGATAATACACTTTCGGAAAGTCCTTCCGTATACTGTTTCACCAAATATACCTTTCGCACTTCTCCGGTATTGTTCTGGAACACAATTTCTTCCCTGTCTATGGGGTTTCCTGTAGTCTCCCTGTCATAGGCAGGATAATAGAAGAAATACACATCTTCCAAAAAGGCACCGTTTGCCTTAGTGGAGGTGCTGTCATAAATCACCTGCAATGTATCGGAAATGGTCTGTTCATCAATATCTACTTCCTCTAAAGTACCGTCATCCAGTCTTTCTCTTTCAAAATCGATAACCTGGTAAGTAAAGGCACTTTGCACGGAAACTGTATAAGCATAGTCCCCGGGAGAACCGCTTCTGTTCATGCTTACGGTAGTGACCTTCTTAATATAAACATTGTCTTCATCCAAATCCGCCAGTGTACATTCCACATAGTCGGGATTTAAATTCAACTCGTCTACCACCGCCGTCATAACCGTGTTATACATCACGGAATTCTGTGTGGTAGCCTGTTTATATACCGCATCCTTATATTCATTGATGCTGTCCATCTGCGTTAAGGTGGAAGTACCTATGGTATTCACATCCACTTTCACATCATACGCCACGCCATCATAGGTAATGCCGTCCAATATGTACTCATAATCGGACAATGCCGGGGGAAGTACTTCCCAATACGTACCGGTACCGATACCGCTGTATACGGTAAAAGGATGCAGAGGGTCATTAGCAAACTGCATGCTCAGTTCTTCCGCATCATGGGCCTTAATGCCTTCCATAACGCTCTGTGCGATATTTAAAACCCTTTGGTTTTCTCTCGCAGTGGCATTATAACGGATGGCGGAAATAAAAGTTTGTAAAAGAGGTACGGTTACCAGCGATAAAATCGCAATCGCCACTACCACTTCCACGATACTTAAACCACGGTTCCCTATTCTGTTACCTGTTTTCTTTTTCCCTTTTACAAGCATGTAGCTTTTATTCTCCTAAATTGCCTTCATAATGGCTGATATTAAACAAATCTTCCAGACCACTCTTGTAATCTTTTAACTTCTGAGGTACATATTCTTTGCCGGTACCGATTACGGAATAGAAAGTTACTTCAATGGTACCTTCCAGCAAACCGGTTTCAGTATTTCTGCCGTAAGCAATATTACTGATGTTCAGTCTGTTATCCTGGGCATTGATTTCTTTTACCACATCTTTTAAGTTTTCGTAATCCACTGAATTTACGTAACTGGTGGTACGATTCACAAAAATGATTTCCTGCTGTAATTCTTCCATACCGGATGCCAATACGGTTTCCGCGGGAATTACCTTTAACGCTTCCTTTGTTCCCATATTGATATTGGAATAATCCACCCATGCCACTTTCTCAGTGTCCAGTGCCAGCACCAGAATATCTTCTTCCAACACATCGGCAGGGAACGCATCCAGCCATGTGAAAATCTGTGCTTCCATCATTTCGATTTCGCCGTTATAAAAATCCAGATCATCATAATATTTCTTTAATTCATCCACTCTTGCAGTTAAAGAAATATTGGATGTTCTGATTTGTTCTGCCTTATCCATATATGCCTTGTATACGAG
The DNA here is from genome assembly GCA_045580245.1 of Lachnospiraceae bacterium. GTDB lineage: Bacteria > Bacillota > Clostridia > Lachnospirales > Lachnospiraceae > Acetatifactor. Next base: position 3,608 of record JAZNNL010000009.1, on the reverse strand, counting down.
GAAATACACGACTACCAACGCCAATACCCCAAACAAAGCCACATACAGGGCTGTCTGTTTTGATGAATTCTTTTTCATTCCTGTATTCCTCCTAATTAGCGGGTGTTGCAGATTCTTCCGCAACAATGGGATAATAGCTGCAGTGTACGGAGAACAGGAAAGTAGGTTCGCCCTCTTCCATACCTTCTTCTACATCATCTATATCTTCCTGGTCTAAGGAACCTACGGATACATCCATCAGGCTGTCAAACCCTCTGAGTACCTGGAATACTCTTGCCGCAGTTTCTTTATCCCTTACCTTTAAGGTTAAAACCGCTTCCGTACCGTCAGAAGTAAAATCTGTTAATACGGCATCTGCGGGCAGTTTATCTTCCAGCTCTTCCAAAAAGGCAATTAACTGATCATTGGGATGCTCTGTCAGCTTGTACCCATTTTCTACTTCTTTATAGAAGGCAATCAGATTGTTATAGGTATTATAAACATTCTCTGCAGGCGCATATTCTGCCTCCAGCCTCTGTAAACGCTGTTGTTCTTCCAATGCTTCGTTGTATTCCGCTAACGCCAGTACCGTTAACGCCAATGCCACAACCACACAGAAAATAGCCAACAATACAGCAGTTGTTTTATAATTACCGTCCTTGGCATCCTTCTTTTTCTTTTCTTCATTAACAAATCCAACCGGTGCAATGGCTGCACCAATACTTGCAATATAACGTCCGGGGTTGCCTTCGCCGGCTGCACGGTCCCAGTCAATGCTTTCCAGGTTGTTCATTACCGTGGTACGGATACCCAGCTCGTTGGTAAACAGCTTAGATAATCCGCTGATATCGCTGCCTAATCCCACCAGACGGATTCTCTTAATGGGATTCTCCGTATTTTTGGAATTGTACAAATCTACAATTCTGGATACATTGCTGACAAGGGATTCCAGTGCATAGGTCACTTCGGTTCTGAACGCCTTTGCCTTTGCACTTTCATCAAATACATCATCATCTTCCAAAATCTGTGTGCTTTCACTTAAAACAACACGGATACAGGTTTTTCTCTTTAACAAATCCAATGCATAATCATAGTTTTTCTGTTCCTGCACATGATTACGCATCACTGCCTGAATGGCATCCTCTACACCGTAAGGAATATTTCTCTGCATCAGCAGATTCTGTCCATTTAATACAGTGGCAAAAGTGCTCTTTTCCTCTACTTTGATAACCATTTCGGTATCATCCTTGCACTCATTGCGCATAATCTGGTAAATACTGTTTGCAGAGTAATCCAGCGCCACCATACGCAAACCTGCCTGAGCGGCAAACTTTTCATATCCGTCAATCAGGCTCTTGTTGGCAGCCATGACCATCAGTTTATATCTCTCGGGCTGCCCTTCCTGTTTATCTATACCCAGCATCAAATGTGCCAGCTCATATTCGGTCAAATCAATGGGAAAATAATCTGCAGCGTTGGCTTTTACCAGGGAGTCAATCTGTACTTTCTTTACCGCAGGAAGGAAAACCTCTCTGGTTGCAATCCTGCCACTGGTAACAGAAAATACGACCTGTTTGGTACGCATTTTATTTTCCGATAAAGCTACTTTTAATTTTCCTGCAAGTGCCGCACCGTCTACGATAAAACCATCATCAATGGTTCCGGCAGGAGTAGGAATACTTACATATTTATAAATCTTCGGACTCTTTACGCGATAGTCCATTTCACATATTCTGGTCAGAGCATTTCCAATCTCTATACTCAGTACTTTAGCCATAAGTGCCCCTTTCTAACTTCCCTCACACATTACTCTATAAGAAAATCTGTAAGAATTCTTTTGTATCTATCATAAAAAAAATTATTTTCTAAAACAAATTACCCAAATACCACGTAAGGAACTGATTTCCCCACAGTGCCGCCACCATAACGCCGACGGATAAATAGGGTCCCATAGCAAGCACATGCTCTTCCCCGGAAACCCGCATCCGGATGATGTGAATCACGGAACCCACAATACATCCGATTAAAAATGCCAGAATAATCAACTTCCAGCCGATTAACAATCCGCAGGCTGCCATCAGCTTAATATCGCCTCCGCCGATTGCTCTGCCCTTGGATAACAAAAACAACACATATAAAAACGCACTGACTGCTACAAACCCAATCACATACAGATGCCAGTTTGCAAGGTCAGTTAATACTCTGATAATTCCTAATGCCCCAATAAAAATATTGAAACCTACGGGAATCTCATAGGTTTTAAAATCAATCGCACTTAACCCCAGTAATGCAGAGCCTGCCAAGCAGTAGAGTAGGGATTCTACGCTTATACCGCAGACAAAAAAAATCAAAACATAGAGACAGCCGTTTAGCACCTCCATTAAGAGGTGCCAAACGGATATTTTTTCTCCACATTTTCTGCATTTGCCTCCCAAAAACAAATAACTGAAAAGCGGTATTAAATCGAACCATTTTAGCTGATAACCGCAGTTCTCACAATGAGAACGTACTTTTACGATACTCTCTCCTCTGGGTATCCGGCAGACACATACGTTGATGAAACTACCGATGACAATTCCATAGAGGAAAACGATTATGTACAGTACAATTTTCAGTGATGTAGGGATAACGTCCATGGGAAGGTCCTTTCATGCAAAATACTTTCAGTTACTATATTACGGAGTACCAGGAACAGCGCTACCGGCTTTATAAGCTTCTGCATGAGCGGGAATCGTCAAATCATAATCTCCAACAAATACTGAGCAAGTACCCGTTGTTACATCGTAGGTTACCTTGAACTGTGCGCTTGCAACCAAATTACCCTGAACATCAGGTGCTTCACTCAAGGTAGATGCCGTGCTATCAGTAAAGATTGTTTTTGCAGTCACAGAAGTCGTAATTTCACCATCTGCAATATCAGCTAAGATTGCAGTTCTAATCTGCTGTGCATTCTGGATATCGGTGCCACGTCTGGACTGTTCAACGTATTTGATGAACTGAGGTGCTAATACACCAACCAGCACTGCCATAATAGCAATTACGATAATTAATTCTACTAAGGAAAAACCTTTGTTGTTCTTTTTCATCTTTTTCATATGAATCGTCTCCTTTTACTTTTTGTATTTAGATATATCGCGGCGAAGAACCGCCTATAAACACCCCGTCCCTACAACCGGTGTTTAAAACCTTATGATTTCCATTTGCACTCATCCCTTAATATTAATGGGCAGTAGGTGCAGTATCTGTTTTATAGTATCCTGCAGTTAAGGGATTTGTTAAAATATAGGTCACGCCACTGCCTGCAACTACATATACATCACAGGTTCCTGCACCCACATTATAATTCACCATAAAACTGGTTCCGTGTGAAGTCCCCAAGTTTCCCTGTACTGTAGGTGCTGCGGATATTGTTGATGCACCGATAGTTTTTGTGCCATAAGTATTCGCAGCGTCAACAAAAGTACATCCCGTATCAGATGCTGTGATCCTTCCGTCTGCCATATCCGCTAAAATTGCAGTTTTAATCTGTTCTGCATTCTGGATATCAGTACCTCTTCTACTCTGTTCCACGTACTTGATGAACTGAGGAGCCAGCACACCAACCAGTACTGCCATGATAGCAATTACGA
>JAZNNL010000008.1:0-2345 GCA_045580245.1 Lachnospiraceae bacterium | reverse complement strand
GTCAATCTGGACGTCTTTGATATTGTCAACAGTAGGAATGCTGGTTTCCTATGCCTCTTACGGTTGGGGAATTTACCGTGTATTCAGCGGAGTCATCAGCTACGGTACCATGACAATGTTTTTAAGCCTGTCCGGTACATTAACCGGTGCATTGCATAACCTGACGTCCCTTGTACCCGGGGCTATCAGCCTGACAACTTCAGCAGGGCGTCTGATTGATATTGTGGAAATGCCGAGAGAAGATTACAGTAACGATGAACAGGTAAAAGCTTTTTGGAATAAAAATAAAGCGGATGGTATTTCATTAAAACTGGAAGAGGTTGCCTATACCTATAAGACCGGTACAGTGGTATTTGAGGGGGCTTCCATGGAAGTGAATCCCAGGGAAATTATTGCATTGGTAGGACCCTCAGGAGAAGGAAAAACCACCATGTTGCGTCTGATTTTATCCCTTATGAAAACGCAGGAGGGTAAAGCATATTTATCAGGTAATAAAGAGGGGGTAAGAAACGAAGAGAATGCAGTAATGTTAACCCCTGCAACGCGTAAACTGTTTTCCTATGTGCCGCAGGGAAATACCATGTTTTCAGGTACCATTGCGGAGAATATGCGGAATGTAAAACCGGATGCTACAGAGGAAGAGATTGTGCAAGTGTTAAAAGAAGCCTGCGCCTGGGAATTTGTGGAAAAATTACCGGCAGGCATCCATAGTGAAATTAAGGAACGCGGTGGCGGATTTTCGGAAGGACAGGCACAGAGATTATCTATTGCCAGAGCATTGCTACGGGAAGCTCCCATCCTTCTTTTGGATGAAGCCACATCGGCACTGGATGTGGCAACGGAAAGAAAAGTCCTTCGAAATATTATGAATACCGAAACACCCCGTACCTGTATTGTTACTACCCATCGTCCCACGGTATTAAGTGCCTGCACCAGAGTATACGCTATCAGGGATAAAAAATGTGTAGTACTGAGTGAAGAAGAGATTGATGAAATGGTAAGAGGTTTTTAAGGCATACACGGACAGCAGGGCTGTTTGATAATGACAAATAAATAACGGTTGGAAAAAGTTTCTTTGCAGACATGCTCCCGCTCCATGATAAACGTAGCGGTACTAAACTCAAATTATCTCTGCGAGATATTTTCGTTAAGTGCCGACGTTTACCAAGGGTCTGCGCCAGAAAACTTTTTCCAACCGTTATTTGTTTTGCCAATATCAAACAGTCCTGCTGTCTATGTATGCCTTCATAACCTCTGGAGCGGTAGGGTTTTTGGTACAATGTAACTTACAGACCAGAATATTCGGAACAATTTCTTCTATAATGGAAAGGTTTTTATCAAACATTTCCGCGCTCCAGGCAGGGGATATCAGACGCTGGTTTGTAAGAAGGATTTGCTGGTCAGGCGTTAACTCTTCAACATAATCCGTTGGAGCCTGGTTTAACAGCACAATGCCGCCTAATGGATAGCTTTTTGTATTGCAGATGCCGGAAGTACCGCACCAGGGAATGCCGTGTATCATGGGGATGTTGTTTTCAAAAGCCAGTAAATTCAAGTCGCCGTTAATGATGGGGGTGTTGTATATTTCCTTCCACAAATTGGTGTGAGTGGATTTTCCCATACCGGAGTGACCGGAAAAAATCCATGCTTTGTTTTGGTACAACAGGGAAGCAGAGTGGATGGCAACCATGTTGTTTACCTGTGCCAGATACAAAAAGAGCAGTCGGCTGGCATGGAAAAGCTCATAATGGAATGTTTCGTTAAAAGGGGGCAGACAATGGCAAACAGCCAGGTCCGCGCTCTTTTTTAATTGGATTTCGCATATATGCCGGGAGGAGGGGAAGAGAAGGATATAGTCTTCTCCTGCATCCAAAACAACCAGCTCTTCGTTACGCAATAAAACGGTTCCGTTTCTTTTGATGCGGGGAATACCGATACAAATTTGGATGGTCTGGTGTATCCTTGGCAAAGCATCTGTTTCAAAGGGCGCAAATTCCGGTGGAAAGGCTTCCTTCGGTCCTTGTATACGCAAAGAAAGTCCTGCTATGGATAAGAGGCATTCTGCGGAGGAAGGAATAGAGGGTAAATTTGCGGTGTCTGTTATAACCCCTAAAGAAAGCATATGGCCGATAAAGCTTCTGATGTCGTTTTCGAATTCCTTTCGTTCCGTGTCCGCAATTTCATAGTGTTTTGCACAAAGAGAAAGCAGAGTATCCATACTGATATCTTCTTCCATAAGACTCCATAAATAAACAGCCGTATTGTTCATTTTCATGCCGTACATATGATCTGCAATCATTTGTCCGTAGGGGAGTAAATAGGGCACATTTTCAATTTCGCGTAGG
>JAZNNL010000007.1:0-11699 GCA_045580245.1 Lachnospiraceae bacterium | reverse complement strand
TTTTCATCATCTATCAGAATATGTAACGTGCAGTCACATCCGAACCCGTTAATCTTTGCTGCAAATTCCATGGTCTTACTGGAGAAATCTTCGCCAAAATCATAGTATTTGTAGCCGATAACGGCACCGTCCGTAATATTGGTAATCACACGTTCCAATACATTTTTCTCGGTGATAAAAGCACCGCCTTTTAATACGCAGGCAATATCGGCAGGCGTTTCCTTGTAAGGGGAAAGTGCATCTTCGAAGCCCAAAGAAGTCATTTCCACGGTAGGAATCGTACCGTCCGGCAAGATTGAAATCTTTTCCACACAGCCCCGTCTGGACATAATGGTGCCATTGGTCATGCGGTGGTAGAAAATATACCATTGTCCATTGATATTGGCAATGGAGCCGTGGTTGTTGCCACCGGGATAGTCTACACCATTGTCTACGATATAGCCCCGGTAAATAAAGGGACCGGTCGGCTTATCGGAAGTAGCGTAAGCGAGGCGGCTGCCCTGTTTGGGAGAATAAATCATATAATAGGTATCACCTACTTTGCGGGGAGAAGCAGCTTCAAAAAAGACCGCCTCTTTTTCGGTAAAGCCATTTTCGCCTGTCACTTCACAGGGAATAAAATGCTCAATACAGGTATTGTCCAAAACTTCATACATATTGTCAGGATTGATTTGTGCCATAAAGGAACGCTCAAAGCCACAGTAAATATAAACCTGACCGTCATCATCCACCAATACACCGGGATCAATAAACCAGCCGTTACAGCAGATTTCGTCTGAGATAGTATATTTATATTGGGATAACAGTTTAAAAGGACCTTCCGGTTTGTCACTGACACCCACACAACCGATGGAATTGATAATGTAAGCATATAAATAATACTTACCGTCTTTTTCCACCACATCCGGGGCATAGAGATAGTGTGCCTTATCGGTCCAGGGGGTATCCGAAGGATGGTCTGCGTCAGGTAGTGTATGGAAAATATCACCGTGGCAGGTCCAGTCATTTAAATTATCTAAAGGTGCACTCCAACATTTTAATACATAATCGCAGAAACTGTCAGAGCCTGCTCTGTCGTGGGAACCGTATACATAAACACGGTCACCGAATACTCTGGGTTCCCCGTCGGGAATATATTCCCAGTTAGGAAGATAAGGATTAGGCATAATAAGCCTCCTTTCATAGGGATTGACACTTCGTGATACATATCCGTATCGCTTTGCATAACATATTTCGTCACTATGCGCAACGTATTGTTTGGTGATATTATATCATGATTTCAACAAGATGAAAGCAGGATTTTTTTGTTGCATAAAGGAGAGCAAGATAACACGTAAATTTGTGCAAGATAAACCGTTGCAACAGGAAAAAAACAGCTATATAGTATATCTGCAAAGTTAAATTTCCTTACTTACAAGTATTGCATAAATAGGAGAAGATAAGATGACAAAGGACATGACACAGGGAAAGCCCATGAGGTTGATAATCGGTTTTGCAGTGCCTTTATTATTGGGATATTTGTTCCAGCAGGTTTATAATCTGGTAGATACGTTGATTGTAGGCAGATATTTGGGCGTCAATCCACTGGCAGCAGTAGGTTCTACCGGTTCAGTGAATTTTCTGGTCATAGGTTTTTGTTTAGGGATATGTGTGGGATTTTCCATACCGATAGCTCACAAATTCGGTGCCGGTGATTACGTGGCAATGCGTAAATTTGTGGCAAACTGTGTTTGGCTGGGACTTTTATTTTCTGCTGTTATGACGGTACTTACTGTTATTTTCTGCCGTGACATTTTGCATCTTATGAATACACCTGACAATATTATAGAGGATGCCTATTCTTATATTGTGGTCATTTTTATCGGGATTCCTACGGTGTTTTTGTATAATATCCTTGCGGGAATTATCAGAGCCTTAGGGGATAGCCGGACTCCGGTATTTTTTCTGGTTATTTCCTCTTTGGTAAATATTGTTTTGGACCTTTTGTTTATTCTGCGTTTTGATATGGGAGTAGCGGGAGCGGCATGGGCAACTGTTATTTCACAGGGACTATCAGGAGCCCTGTGCCTTATTTATATGATAAAGAAATTTGATATTTTACATATCAGAAAAGAGGAGTGGAAGCCGGAACTGTCTATGATGGGTAATCTTTGCAGTATGGGCATTCCCATGGGATTACAGTATTCCATTACTGCCATCGGCAGTGTTGTATTACAGACTGCAGTTAATGGGCTGGGCTCTGTGGTGGTAGCTTCTGTAACTGCAGCAAATAAAATCGGTGGGTTCCTAGTATGTCCCTATGATGCTATGGGTTCCACTATGGCAACCTATGGGGGACAAAATGTGGGAGCAAAGAAGTTAAAACGTGTCAAGAAAGGGTTGTATGACTGTATTAAGCTGGGAGCCATTTATTCCGTGATTGCTTTTTTGATTGCGTTTTTCTTTGGAGAGCAGCTGGCAAGATTATTTATAGATGCGGAGGATGCCGCACTGGTGGCTGAAATTGCCGGAAATGTCAGGTTGTATGCTAGTATTGTGGCAGCCTTCTATTTCTTTTTGGCACTGGTAAATATCGTCCGTTTTATGATTCAGGGAATAGGGTTCCCCACTTTTGCCATTCTGGCAGGCGTACTGGAAATGGTGGCCCGCGCCCTGGCAGGTGTAGTACTGGTACCGTTGTTTGGTTTTACGGGTGCAGCATTGGGAAGCCCTTTGGCATGGATATTCGCAGATGCCTTCTTAATCCCGGCCTTCTTCCATGTATACAAAAAATTAAAAGCTCAAATAGGGGAAGAAGAATGAAAACTGTTATAATCTACTTTAATATAAAAAGACTGTTATAAAAAGTTTCCACACAAACCCGCTCTCGCTCCATGAGAAACGCAGCGGTACTAAACTCAAATTATCTCTTCGAGCTATTTTCGTTAAGTGCCGGCGTTTCCCAAGGGTTTGTTTCGGAAAACTTTTTATATCCGTCTTTTTCATTCACATATCTATAACAGTTTTTATTCTTCTTCCCCTTCATAGAACAATACACCCAGAGTGCCGGGACCGCAGTGGCTGGAAATAACACCGCCTGCACGGGTAATGTAAATATTCTCAAAGCGGTTTAAACCTTTTAGGTATTCCTGAATAAGGGTGATTGTATCTTCATCACAACCGGAGTGGGTAATAAAAACAGCGGAGGTATCAGCATTTAAAAGCTGTGGCTCCAAATCTTTGGCATATTTTAAAAGTGCGGAATTGATATTGCCACGGTATTTTTTGGAAACACCCATGGTACCGTTTGCCACCACAATTTCCGGTTTTAATTTTAAGGTATTGGCAAGGAGTGCGGTAACTGCATTACAACGGCCGCCTCTGGCCAGATAGGTTAAGGTATCTACTACAAAGCTTGCACGTACTTTGTCGCGGCGTTTGGTAAGCAGAGCAACTACCTCTTCTGCGGATTTTCCTTCTTCAATTAAACGGCCGGCATAAAGAAGCTGCAAACCGATACCGGTAGAAAGATTCATGGAATCGACAATATGTAATTTGTTGTAGCCTTCATCTTCCCCAATCATGCGGATGACATTGCAGGTGGTGCTCATCTGCATGGAAATGCCGATATAAATGATGTCGTCGCCTGCATCCATATGGGGTTTCAGGATACTTGTAGCCATATCAAAGGTGGCAGCGGCAGTTTTGGGAGTGGTTTTGTTTGCATCTGCCCATTTATAAATATCATCGGGTGTGGTTTCTACACCGTCATAATAGCTTTCGTCACCCATTACAATGCAAAGAGGAATAACGCTGATATCATATTTTTGAAGTAAGTCCTGTGACAAATCACAGGTAGAGTCTGCAATAAGTTTGATTTTTCCCATAGTATTCATGTTCCCTTCTGTATTCATATTTTTTAACAGAGTTAGAATATATAAACGCTAAAAACTATTATAAAACTTTTGGGGAGGGTGTGCAAGCAAAAGGAAGGAAAAAGCTTGAGAAGAAAAATGGCATAAGGAAAGAGGATAACAATAAAAATTGCAGGAAAGAAGTATAAAAAGTGCTATACGAAGAGAGGCAGTTTCGGTATAATAACAGTATATGATTGCGTTTGTACAATAAGGAAGCAAATTTTAAAGATGGAGGGTTCGTTATGGTTAGACAAGAAGGCAACCGGCTGGTTATTCAGGAGGGAATATCTCAGGTTTGGATTGAATGCTGGGGTGAGGATTCTTTACGTATCAGAATGACCGCAGATGCTGAGATGGATAAAAATGATTGGGCACTTTGTGAGCCGGTAAAAGAAGTAACACCGGCAATTACGTTTGAAGAGGTGGATATAACCGATCCCTGGTATAAGGGAGAAGAGTGGGCAAAGTATCATAAAACAGGCGTGATTGCCACACTGACAAACGGTAAGATTACGGCTAAAGTCAGTCCCGAAGGCTGGATTAGCTTCTTAAATCAAAAGGGAGAAATTCTGACGGAGGAATACTGGCGTAACCGTAACCGCATTAACCGTTACTGCGTTCCTCTGCGCATTGATGCCAGAGAACTGAAGTGTATCAAAGGCAGCACCGATTATGAGCTGACCGCCAGATTTGAAGCGTATGATGATGAAAAGATTTTCGGTATGGGACAGTATCAGGAAAAACACCTGAATAAGAAAGGTGCTTTGCTGGAGCTGGCTCATAGAAATTCTCAGGCAAGTGTGCCGTTTTTTGTATCCAGCAGGGGATACGGATTCTTTTGGAACAATCCCGCTATCGGTACTGCAAACTTCGGCATGAACAAGACAGAATGGTATGCAAAGAGTACCAAAAAACTGGACTATTTTATTACAGCAGGAGATACACCTGCGGATATAGAACGTAATTATTCTGCGGCAGTAGGACGTACTCCCATGATGCCGGAGTTTGGTCTTGGATACTGGCAGTGTAAGTTGCGTTACCGCAATCAGGACGAAATTCTTGCAGTAGCAAGGGAACACAAACGCCGTGGTCTTCCTATGGATGCCATTGTAGTAGATTTCTTCCATTGGACCATGCAGGGTGAATTTAAATTTGAACCCAGAGACTGGCCTGACCCTGATGCCATGGTAAAAGAATTAAAGGAACTGGGCATCGAAACCGTTGTATCCGTATGGCCCACCATTGATGAAAGAAGTGAAAACTTTGGTGAGATGAACGGTAAGGGCTATCTGGTACGTGCAGACAGGGGAAATGCTAACCACATGACCTGGATGGGTAATACCGTTTTTTATGATGCGACACACCCCGGTGCACAGCAGTTTGTGTGGGACAAGTGTAAAGAAAACTATTATAAAAAAGGTATCCGTATTTTCTGGCTGGATGAAGCGGAGCCGGAATACGGTCCATACGATTTTGATAATTACCGCTACTATGCAGGTCCTGCATTGCAGTGTACCAATATTTATCCATTGATGTATGCAAAGGGATTTTATGACGGTCTGAAGGCAGAGGGCGAAAAAGAAATTATGAGTTTGGTACGTTGTGCGTGGGCAGGCAGCCAGAAGTTTGGCGTACTGACCTGGTCCGGCGATATTCATTCTTCTTTCCGAGCTATGAGAGAACAGCTGCAGGCCGGTCTTAACATGGGTATGGCCGGTATCCCATGGTGGACCTCTGATATCGGCGGATTTGTAGGTGGCGATATTTCCGACCCCTATTTTAAAGAACTTTTAGTGCGTTGGTTTGCCTGGGGAGCATTCTGTCCCGTATTCCGTATGCACGGAGAGCGTTCTCCCTGGTACGAAAGAGAGCAGGAATTTATCAATAATGTGCGTCAGCTGACTTCCGGACAGGACAATGAAGTGTGGAGCTTCGGGGAAGATAATTATGAAATTCTGACAAAGTACCTGTTTATCAGAGAAAAATTGCGTCCGTATATCCGCGAATGCATGAAACAGGCAAGTGAGACCGGTGCGCCGGTAATGCGCCCTATGTTCTTTGATTTCCCGGAAGATAAAACCTGTTGGGAAACAGAGGACCAGTACATGTTCGGACCGGACCTTTTAGTGGCACCGGTTATGGAAATGGGAGCAAGAGAGAGAAGTGTTTATCTCCCTGCAGGGCTTTCATGGAGAGAAAATGCAACGGGTAAAGTTTATGAAGGCGGACAGCAGATAACAGTAGATGCACCGCTTGATGTGATACCGGTATTTGTAAGAGAAGGAGCAGATATCACGTTCTAGAGTCTTTTATAAAAATGCGTAAAGAAGAGGGTGTCTCCCGAGTCTTTTATGACTTTGGGGACACCCTCTTTATTACAATATGTTAGCCGTAAATCAGTACCCAGCTGTCCATCCAGCGAAGGAAGGTATCTACATAAGAGATACTTACGGTCTGCCCGGACAATACCGGATAGAACATGATAAACAGTCCGATTGTAAGTAATGCGTAGATGGAAAGACATATTTTCCAGGTACGTGGTGATACATATTTTTGTAATTTATAAGCAGCGTATACAATCATAAGGATGACGAAAGGTACGCTGGGGAAGTAATGATAAATAAAAGTAAGTCTGGGAACCAGACACCAGGGCAGGTACTGCGCCAGATAACTGATGGTTAACATGGCAGCGGTTCTGTCCTTTTCTTTTAGTGCCAGATAAATCATATACAGGAAAGCAGGTATTCCTATCCACCATACTAACGGATTACCAAAAGCGCTGATACCCTGGCGGGTTGTGTCGCTGATAATGCCTGAGTAGTAGAAGATGGGACGCATCATGGTGGGCCACTCATACCATGTGGAAGAGTACGGGTGAGTAGCTTCCAAACCGGAGTGGTAACCGAGCATCAATTCCTGATTGTGCCACATTTTGTCAAATAAACCGGTATGGCTGCTGACAAAAGGTATGTAGGATAACAGGTAAATGGTAAAAGGTATTGCCACAAAAAATACCAGACAGAACAAAACGGTTTTTAATGTATATGATTTGAAGTTCTGAATAATAAATTTGTGTTTGATACCATTGCTGGATTCTTTAGGGGCTTTTAAGGCATATTTATATTCTGCGTAGCGCCTGTAAAGGGTGGCAAAGAACAGGACTGCCAGTCCTACACCTGCGTAAGCACCGGTCCATTTGCTGGCAACACCAAAGCCCATGGCAATACCGCTGGCACCCAAAGGGAGCAAGGTCTTTACGAAAGGAGTATCATAAAAACTCATTTGACAATAGCGGTACATAAAATAGTACATCAATATAATAAAGAATGTAACGAATACATCAATAGTAGCGATTCGGGTCTGTGTAAAATGCATGAAATCTACAGCAAATAACAGGCAGGCAAGTGCGGAAAAGAACCGCTCTTTTGTAATGCTTCTGCCAAGCAGGTAAAGGAAGGGAAGCATCAGGATACCAAATACAGTGCCTGCAATACGCCAGCCAAAGGGGTTCATGCCGAAAATAGCGATACCCAGGGAAATTAATATTTTGCCAAAAGGCGGGTGCGTGGTTTCATAGGTGGTTTCTTTGTTTAAAAACTCGTATGCAGTACGGGCATGATAGATTTCATCAAAATAGGTACTGTTACGGAAACTGATTTGTTCCGGTAACAAATCGTTTTCATCAAACAGAGTAGTATATTCGGGAGCATTGAGTGGCATAAACGCTTCGTCGTTACGGTCTATGAAAACCAATTCCTCTATGGCTGCTTTGGCGGAGAGGCAGGTTAGTTTCATTTGGGAGCAGTTTTCCGGCAGATATGTGTAATTCCAACTAAAGACACTGTTCATGGTGATTTTGTCAAATCCCTCTACAACGGTCCATTGGTCACTGCCAAATTGTTTTACTTCTAATGAAAATTCACAATTATGGTAATTGCCCAGATACCAGTAAACTGCTTTGGGAATATGGGCTTCGTCTGTTTTTAGAATAATGCTTTCGCCCTGCTGCATCCGATATGCGGTGGCAGGTGCTTTCATGTCACCTAAATCATAAAGGGCAAAGCAGGAGTAAATACCTGTAATAAGCAGGATAATCAGCAGGTCTATGCGGGTAAACGGCAACTGCTTTTCAGATGCTTGCGGTTTGCTTTTTAAGTCCTTTTCTAAAGGCGTTTTTGCTGTTGCTTTATTGATTTTTGCAGAAGAAAAGGATATTTCTTTCACCGGCGATTTTAGCACGTCATATTTATACAAGGTATAATAGTACAACAGTCCGCACAAAACCATAAGCAGGGAAACAATCAGGAAAAGCGGCGCCTTTCTGTTGTAATTAGCAGGGTCGTAGAAGAACAAAATATAAGCAGTATTATAAAAGTGCAGTACGGTAAAACCGGTAAAGCACAGATAGATTTCCCGGGCAGGCTTTTTGATATAAGCAAACAGAAGCAGTGCCAGTGCAGGGAATAAATACCGTTCATGCATGCGCACGGAAAATAAAAACATGGATATAATCAGAAATGCGGCAACGGTAAAATATCTGGCCGGATTTCTTCTGTTTTTGAAGAAAAAGAATGCCGATAACAAGGTGATGGCAATAATGATTACAGTGCCCCACTGGCCATAGGTAAGGAACAGTAATTTATTGTCCTGTGATACCCAGTTGAGTCCAAAGAGTCCCCAAAAATTAAAGGCATTGACTGCGATATAGGGATAAGAACCCAGTGTGGAAGTATACTGGGAAATAACCTGTCCCAATTCAAAAGGAATGCAGACTAAAATCATGCAAAAAATAACACTTAAGCCGGAAAATAAGTTGTGGAAAAATTTCCGCCAGCTGAAACTTTTTAAAATAACATGGTCCATAATACCGTATATCAGTACAGGGGTAAAAACCAGAATCTGGGGTTTTAGTAATACACCGATACCAAAAACAATATAGGCAGGGATGGTTTTTCCTTCTGTTAAAAACAGACACATCAATAACAGACACAGCGTAAATACCGCATCTACCTGTCCCCAGAGGGCAGAATTTAAGAAGATGGCAGGATTAAGTAGGTACAATGCAGTAAAAAAAGTGGCACGTCCTTCATCCGCATCTTTTTTTGCCAGACGGTATATAAGTACACCGGCAACAATGTCGCACAAAATAGCAGGGAGTTTGAGCAACAACAGGCAGGGGCCGGACATGTAAGGAATCTTACACATAGAAAAAATGGCCCCGATGATCCATAATACATAAATAAAACCGGGGGGATAATCCGTAAAAGCTTCTGAGGAATAAAATTCACTTAACCCGTTTTCGTATGCCATATTTGCCCACCCATAAAAACAGGCGGTGTCGCTACTGAATCCGCTATAATTGTAAGCCACTATAATACGTAATAGCAGTGCTGTGGCGAATAGGATAAATATCCACTTTCCTTTTAGGAAGGAAGAGACAGCGTCAATATGCTTCATTCCCAAAAGAAATGCGATTCCGGTTATGATTGCCGTAAAATGAATGGTTAACATAGAATTCTCCTTTTATTATTAGGGTAAAAAACGAAATCTTTTTGAAATAAAATCGGTAAGCTTTTTACTTTCTATAGTAAATAAAATCATAGCATACATTGTAATGAAAATCCACAAAAAAACATTGATGAAAAACTTTGGGGGATATATACTGTTATTAATGGAAAGGGGAGAGAATATGAGGAAGAATACCTTATGGAAAGTGACATATATTTGTGTAACCGGTTTGTTGCTGGCACTGGTCGTTTATTGCGGATATCGCATGATCAATGCACGATTGGAGTCTGAGGCAGCGAAAGAAGCATATACAAGTCTGGCAAGACAAATTGGTGCGGAAGCGGAAAATGAAGTGATGCAGGATGAATTGGAAGAGGCAATGAAAGAAGCAGTGGCCCAACATACATATCCTCCCCTGCAAATGGATATGGATGCATTGCAGGAAATGAACGGTGATTTTAGGGGATGGCTTTATTTTCCGGCAGTGGATATCAGTTATCCCATCGTTCAGGCAGAGGACAATGACTATTATTTGCACCGTTCTTTCGAAGGCGAAAAATTGAGCGCCGGTTGCATTTTTATGGATTGCGGGGCATCTGCTGACTGGTCTGACAGAAACACTTTCGTATTTGGACACAATATGCGGGATGGAAGTATGTTTGGCAATTTAAAAATGATAGTGCAGGACCCTACCGTATGTCAGGTAAATAAATATTTCTATATTTATACAGAAGAGTGTGTTTATACTTATGAGGTGTTTTCCTGTTACAAAACGGATTCATCCGGTGACAGGTATATGACTTTTACCTCTGACGAAAATTATGATTTGTATACAGACTGGGCAATGGTTCATTCGGTTATAGAATCGGAAGCAGATTTGACGGAAAGGCCCAATATTGTGTCTTTGTCCACCTGTCACGGTTCTGCAGGAACGAGCAGAAGACTGATAGTGCATGGAGTACTGGTTTTGACGGAAGAATATACCGCTAAATAAAATTTATAATTTTTTTTTAAGAAATATGAACCTTTTCTCTTTTTTTTTTAGTCTTAATTGGTGAAGCGTAAAATTCATTGTGTAAGAGATTAGAGGAGAAGAGGGGCAGTGAAAGAGGGAAGTACAAAAGCACGAATCAAAAAGATAGTGGTTAGTTTATTGGTGACCACTTTGGTTGTGGGAAGCTGTTTGAGGATATCAGGATTACAGGCAAATGCTTCAGTCAGAAGTGTAAGTCTGACAAATCCGCTGGCGTTTTCCATTTATACCAATGCCTATACATATTTTAACCATGTGGAAGGCAACGTGGCAATTGGTACTTTGGATACCAAGGTACAGGTATGGGAAGGACATTCTTTTATCGGGGACCTTGCCAATAGTAGTGCAGAAATCAATTGCAGTATCAGGGAATGTTACCTGACCTTAGATGATACCAATAGTGATGGTACTGTGAATGTGGTGACTGCGGTAGAAGGACGTGGATATAACGTAGCTGTTATGTCCGGCGAAAATGTGGTCAGAGAGTTTTATACGGACCAGATGGTAAAAGGATATGAATATCAGGATAATGTAAAAGAAACGATTGCGTCTGTTATTGATGCTTGTAAAACAACTTCTGCTGATTTGTATGCACTGGAATCTACTGATACGGACAGTCTGCTGGTTTTAAACTTGACCGTGGCAGAAATTGTTGCAAACAGCTGGAAATATGATATACTGATTACAGAGAGTGCAGCAGCAGGAAAGACTGTTGTTGTCAACGTACTGGATTCCGGAGAAGTATCGTTCGAAGGTAATAATTATTTTACCATGAATGCAGGTACTGTCGGTGGCGGTTTGGGATATCAGCCCTGGTCCGGAAATATTATTTGGAATTTTGGTAATGCAAGTGTAGTAAAAGTGAACGGTATGTTTGGTACTATTTTAGCACCGAACGCTACTGTAACCAATAATTTAAATATTGTAGGTGCAGTCATTGCAAATGAATTAATGCAGAAGGGTGAAGTGCATCAGATTAATTATGTTGGGGGGATTCCCACACCCGAGGTAACACCGACACCGGAGCTCACCCCTGAGGTAACGCCTACACCGGAGCCTACCCCCGAGGTAACGCCTACACCGGAGCCTACCCCTGAGGTAACGCCTACACCGGAGCCTACCCCTGAGGTAACGCCTACACCGGAGCCTACCCCCGAGGTAACGCCTACACCGGAGCCTACCCCCGAGGTAACGCCTACACCGGAGCCTACCCCCGAGGTAACGCCTACACCGGAGCCTACCCCCGAGGTAACGCCTACACC
>JAZNNL010000006.1:0-8795 GCA_045580245.1 Lachnospiraceae bacterium | reverse complement strand
AGCCTTGAACATATTGATATACTGGCTCTGTTGCTGTTCATCGGTTACATAGTAGATGGTCTTTTCCTTCTTTTCTGCTTCAGCGTCTTCTCCGGCCTCTTCATTCACTTTACCATCGTCAACAACCTCTGCTTCTACCTTGTTACCGTCTTCATCGGTTGCAGTTTCTGCTTCGTCCGGGTCAATCTTATTCACTTCCAGACACTCCGGCAGGGTCATATAATTGCCGTCCAGGTTCTTAAAGAGAATATAATCTGTCATCTTTTCACAGAACTTATCATCCTTTAAGCAACCAAACTTGATAAAGGGACTGATATCATCCCAGTATTTTTCGTATTCTTCTTTTTCTGTTTTGCAAAGTCCCGCCAGCTTGTCAGCCACTTTTTTGCTGATATAATCAGAAATCTTCTTTACAAATCCGTCATTCTGCAATGCACTTCTGGATACGTTTAAGGGCAGATCGGGACAGTCAATCACTCCCTTTAATAACATCAAAAATTCAGGAATCACTTCTTTGATATTGTCTGCGATAAATACCTGATTGTTATAAAGCTTGATAGTGCCCTCGATAGACTCATACTCCATATTAATCTTAGGGAAGTACAGAATACCTTTTAAGTTAAAAGGATAATCCATATTCAAATGAATCCAGAACAAAGGCTCCTTGTAATCCTGGAATACTTTTCTGTAAAATGCCAGATATTCTTCTTTGGTACAATCGCTGGGATTCTTGGTCCAGAGAGGATTGGTATCGTTTAAAAGCTCCGGTCTCTTTGCAATCTTAACCTTTTCCTTGTCTCCTTCTTTTTCGGGAGCAATGGTTTCGATAACAATATCGGTATCCAGCTTTTCCTCTGCATCCACAATCTGGGTTTCCTTACTGCCTGCTTTGCTTAAATAGATTTCAGTCGGCATAAAGGAGCAGTATTTCTTGATTACTTCTTTCGCCTTGTATTCGTTACAGAACTCCAGACAATCCTCCATCAAAAACAGGGTAATGGTAGTACCCACTTCTGCTTTGTCCCCGTCTTCCATGGAAAACTCTGTACCGCCGTCACACTCCCAGTGAACCGGCTTAGCACCCTCTTTGTAGGACAGGGTATCGATGTGTACTTCTTCCGCTACCATAAATGCAGAATAGAAGCCTAAACCGAAATGACCGATAATCTGGTCCGCATTACTCTTATCCTTATATTTTTCAATAAAGTCCGTTGCACCTGAGAATGCAATCTGGTTAATATATTCTTCCACTTCGTCAGCGGTCATACCCAGACCGTTATCCTTAAAGGTCAGTGTCTTCTTCTCAGGGTCCACGATTACTTCAACCTTTGCCTTATATCCTTCCGGCAAGGTATACTCTCCCATCATATCCAGCTTGTGAAGCTTGGTAATTGCGTCACATCCGTTGGAAATCAGTTCCCTGTAAAAAATATCGTGGTCAGAATAGAGCCACTTCTTGATAATGGGGAAAATATTTTCGCTGTTAATTGATAAACTACCTGTTCTTGTTGCCATAAATACATCCACTTCCTTTTCTCTTTCATTGGTTTGTGTCTGCCTGTCCCTCATTGGCACACCGGGTGCAGACACCGCTTAAGATACAGTGTAAAACTACCAAAATAAAAAGTCAACACAAAATTAGCACTCGTTTTATCCGAGTGCTAATAAGCCTTCAAAACCCTTGATTTTATAAGGCTTTTGCATTTCTTAAATTTTTGTAAACTACTCTTTTTCTACCGGGAACCAACGCTCATAAACATCAAAAAAGCTATTGGTAGTAACTGCCTCCTCATGAACAAAAGAAACTTCACTCCATGCTTCTTCGTTTAATTTTCTGGTCAGGGTATCCACAAACACATCATATTCTTCAGAAAATACTTCTTTCTTTCTCTCTTCCACAATCAAAAGCTTATTGCTGTCCGTTTCTTCCCTGTTAAAGGTACTGATACATTTGATAATGTGATATCCGTGTTTTCCTTCTACAATACCGCTGATTTCATTGTTCCCCAAGTTGAAGGCAGCTTCTTCAAATACCGCTTCCATTTCTCCCTTCCGGAAAGAATAAGTTGACTCGCTGTCATCGCTGTATTGGGCAATCAGGCTTTCAAAGGAATACTCCCCGCTGTTTGCCATTGCCAGAATTTCTTCTGCCCTGGCATAAGCAGCTTCCTTTGCCTGTTCGGTATAGGGAATTTTTTCCCCTCTGCCGTCCATTGCATAGGTTTTAATCCAGATATGCTGGACCGTAATGGTTCTGGCCTCATCATCACTGATTTCCATATCTATATCACCGATAATACTGTAATACACCTTTTGTGCCAGTGCATACTCTGCATACATCTGTTCCAGCAGCTCCGGCTCCACATGCAACACTTCCCTCTCTGTTTCATTTAAGGACTGATAGTACTCTTCGGCTGCCTGCTCCACCTTATTGATTTCCGATGCATTCAAAGTAATATTTTTACTTTCCGCTAAAAGATTCAATGTTTTGATCTGCGCCATCCGGGCAAGTACCATCTCTTTGATGTTCTCTTCCAGCGTCATCCCCTCAAATTCGGTTTGCCAGATTTCTTCTCCATACACCCTTTCATACTGATTCTGGGTATTAACAAGATATATCATAATCTCCGGTAACAGACATTTTTTATCATCAATTCTGAAAATTTCATCCTTTGTCATTCCCGTTGTCAGCACAATCGTGGTTCCGCTTTCATTCTTACCGCAGGATGCCAATGCAAGCATAAGAATACACATGACTAACGATATCCATACTTTCTTTGGAATTCCTTTTCTTGTATGATTTCTCATCCTTCCTCCTTATACATGCACCCGGATACTGCTTCCGCTGTTGGTTTTTTCCACAATAATCTGATGGTCAATTCTTTCTCTGAGTTCCTGGACATGGGAAATAATACCAATGAACCGATTGTGTTCCACCAGCCCCATCAATGCTTCACAGGCCTGGTCCAAAGACTCACTGTCTAAGGCACCAAATCCTTCGTCAATAAACAAGGTATCCACTTTAATACCGCCGCTCATGGCCTGAATCACATCACTCATCCCCAGCGCCAGTGATAAAGATGCCTTAAAGCTCTCTCCGCCCGACAATGTCTTTACCGAACGCATCTTACCGGTATAATAATCCATAACCTGTATTTCCAGACTGTCTTTCACACGTCCGTCCCCGGCCTCTCTGATACGGGACATTTCATATCTGCCACCGGTCATCTTATAAAAACGCAGATTGGCTGCACGTAATATTTCTTCAAAATATCCGGCCAGCACATATTGCTCAAACACCAGCCGCTTAGCATTGTTTCCGCTTGCCAGATTAGCCAAATCCCCTACACAACCGTAAGCTTCCTGCGCCTTTGCCATTTTGTCCATACCAAGGGCAAAACAACCTTCTGTCTTTTTCACTTCTCCGATAAAAGCATGTAACTTTTTCAAGCTATTCTGTACTTGTGTCAAATTCATTTTGCAGCTTTCTGCCTGCCAAACCAATTGCTCTATATCATATTTTTCTTTCTTCTTAAGAGTATGGTTCAAATGGGTAACCAGGCTTTTTGTTGATGCCAGCTCCGTCTCGTAGGTGGTTTTTTCCTGCTCCAGCGCTACCAGCTCTGCTTTCGGTAATAAAGCCGCATCGCACTCTGCCTCACCTGCAAAGCCTTCTTTTGTAAGAGCCTCTTTCAATTCTTCGGCAAACCGCTCTCTGTCTGCTTTCGCACTTTCGACTTCGGTTTTTGTTATCCCGGCCAGTTGTTCTGCATTCACTATAAGGGCAGCCACCTGGGAAATCCGCTCCAGTTTTTTTTGAAACAGTGTGGCCTGTTCCTCATAAGAACCTTCAAAAAAATGTTGCGCCAAAGAAGCATCTTTCTTTAGAAGCTCCTCTTCATATGCCTTTAACTGCAATTGCAGTTCCCTATTTTTTTCCTGCAATTTCTGCAACGCATTTTTCTGTTCTTCGGCTCTGGTCCGCATCATAACCGCTTTTTCCTGACAAGCGGCCATCTCTCTGTCTGCTTTTTCCAGTTCTGCCTTCCGCTTTTTCAATTCTTCTTCCGAAAGGATGCCTGCCTCTGCTTTAGCAGGCTTCGGGTGTTCCCTGGAACCACAGACCGGACAGGGCTCCCCTTTTATTAACATTTTGGCTGCAATGCCTACTACCGCATGGCGGTAAGCTTTCTCTGCCTCCTCATACCGGTCTTTTTTTATATCCCGCACACCTTCCGCTTTTACAAAGGCTTCCTTGGCAGTCTCCCACTGTAAGAATGCCTTTTCCACCGTACTTTTTGCTTGTTTTTCTTCTGCAAGTGCACTCTCTAAAATACTATTTTTCTCCAGATAATTTCTGAACAAGACCTGATTTTCTTCAAAAAAACGTAACCCGGCCTGCTCCGTACAAAGTTCACGCTTTCTTAATTCTGTATTCTGTAAGGTCAACTCTTTCTCATGCAGAAGTTTCTCTGCATTCCTTACTTTTAACCGAAAAGGCTCAATAGAAGCCGCCGCTCTGGCACGAATGAGTAACCTGTTTTTTTCCTCTATACCATCCTTTTGCGCTTCCAGTGCTTTAAGCTTTTCCTGTGCACTTTCCAGACTTTCCATCTGCTTGTTTGCCAGTTCTTTTTCGGTAATTTCCGCAGTCAGCGCATCCTTCTTTTCCTGCAAGTGCTTACCTTCTTTTTCCAGTGCACTTTCTTCTTTTTTTGCCTGTTTTAAAAGCCTCTTTAATTCCTCCAGAATGGCATCATACTTCCAATATTCTGCACCGGTCAGTTCTTTCAATGCGTCTGTAGAAACCGAATCCGCCGGCCCGTTTTCCCCTGCTAAAAGCAGACGGATATCTTCTTCCAGCTTATGTTTTTGTTCCTGTACGTCGCCATATAAATCTTTGGCTTTTTCCCGCAAAAGTCTGGTAAAGCTTTCATAAATACCTGTACCGAAAATATCCCTGAAAATAGCCGTTTTTTCTTTTGGGGAAGCGGTAAGAAGTCTTGCAAATTCCCCTTGGGCAATCATGGTTATCTGCTTAAACTGGTCATAGTCCAGCACCAGGATTTCCTGCATGCGGGCATTTACTTCCTTGATTCCTTCCAAAACAGTACCGTCTTCAAAATAAAGGATTGCATTTTCTTTTTCCCTGGTCAGACTGCCACTTTTGCTCCGCTTTTTGGGGCGTGTATACTCGGGGTTTCTGAGGATATGGTATTCTTTACCGGCATGCACCATAAACAATTCTACAAAAGTGGGTGTGTCCGCTTCTGCGAAGTCACTGCGCACACTGTTCTTTTCTCTGGTTTCCCCGGAAAGCCTTCCGTAAAGAGCATAACTTATGGCATCAAAAACAGTGGTCTTTCCTGCACCGGTGGCACCGGTTAACAAAAAAAGACCTTTCCCTTCAAAGGCTTCAAAATCAATCTCTGTTCTGTTTTTATATGGACCCCATCCACTGATAATTAACCGTTTTGGTTTCATTTTATACTCCCGGCTTCTTCTGCACTGTCCGTGCAAATAATTTCTGCAATTCTTTTCTTTCTGCGCTTATCCTATTTCTGCAATTCCTCTTCGATTTCAGAAACTACCTGCCTGCGCTTTTCATCCATCGGTTCCCCTTTTAACAACTCGTAAAACCCCTCAAACAGTTCGCCTGTTGTTTTGTGGGTATCCGTTGCAACGGGAACATATTCTCCCTCATACATGGCATCGTTTTTTAACAATTCTATCTGCATGGTATTGGGATATACACTTCGCAATGTGCCGATGGGGTCTATCAGTTCTTCCTTATTGGTAAGAAGTGCTTTGATATAGTCCTCTGCATCCGCTTCTTTTACAATCTCAGGAGAAATCAGTTCTTCCAGTTCTCCTTTGATAATGCGCATATCGTGTATAGGCTCTAATACTCTTTTATCCACTGTAATATCGCCTTTTTGTCCCATGGTCACCAGATTCACGCTTTTCTCCTGATTGGCTTCCGAGAAAGAATATTTCAAAGGCGAACCTGCATACCACACTTCTCCCTCACCGATTTTTTGTCGTTTATGAATATGTCCCAAAGCCACATAATCAAACATGGCAAACAGGGAAGCCGATACATTATCCAGCCCCCCAACATTCACTGTGGTTTCTGAATCGGACAGTTCCGGCTCCTGCCCATTTTCCCCGGTTACAAAATAGTGGGTAACCAATACATGTCTGCTGCGTAAATCCATGGGCATGGGCGTAGCTGCCAGCATATTTTCCACCGTAGCCACTGCGGGCTTTACAAAGGGCATACACACAAAATCCACCTCGCCCCATTCATCGGAAAGCATCACTCTTTTTAAACTGCCGTCATAACCGCCTGCAATATAGAGCCCCTGTTTTTCCAGAATACGGTCCGCAAAGGCTACTCTTTCCCCGGAATCGTGATTTCCGCTAATCATGATTACAGGAATCTTCTTCTCCAGAAGTCCGGTTAAAAAAGCATCCAAAAGTTCCACTGCTTCCGTAGACGGTATCGGCCGGTCGTACACATCTCCTGCAATCAGTACTGCGTCCACCTTTTCCTGCACCGCAATGTCCGTAATCTGCGCCAATACATGCTTCTGCTCTTCTATCATGGAAAATTCATTAACTGTTTTACCGATGTGCAAATCTGCTGTGTGTAAAAATTTCATATATCGCTTATTCCTTTATCTTTTTCAAGTGTCACCACCATTATACCGAATATAAAAATATCCCGCAAGGTTCGGACACGTTTTTGTGCCTCCTTACGGGATAAAATATTCTTACATAATTACATGAATCCAGCCTTCGGGAGCTTCGATACGGCCCATCTGGATACCGGTTAAGGTATCGTAAAGCTTCTTGGTTACAGGACCCATTTCGCTCATACCAGCGGGCAGGCAGATTTCCTTACCGTGGTCTACGATTTTACCTACGGGAGAGATAACTGCCGCGGTACCGCAAAGACCACATTCCGCCATATCCACAAGTTCATCCTTGAAGATTTCTCTTTCTTCTACTTCCAGGCCTAAGTACTCTTTAGCTACGTACATCAGGGAACGTCTGGTAATGGAAGGTAAGATGCTGTCGGACTTAGGGGTTACTACCTTACCGTCTTTTGTTACAAATAAGAAGTTTGCTCCACCGGTTTCTTCAACCTTGGTTCTGGTACCGGGGTCTAAGTACATATTTTCATCATACCCTTCATTATGTGCGGTTACGATTGCATGTAAGCTCATTGCATAGTTAAGACCTGCTTTAATATTACCTGTACCATGAGGTGCTGCACGGTCAAAATCGCTGATTTTGATAGTAAGGGGTTTTACACCGCCTTTGAAGTAAGGACCTACAGGTGTACAGAAAATTCTGAACTGATATTCTTCAGCAGGCTTTACACCGATAACGGGGCTGCTTCCAAACATATAAGGTCTTAAATAGAGGGTTGCGCCTGAACCATAAGGAGGTACATATGCTGCATTTGCTGCTACCACCTGATTAACTGCTTCCACAAATCTGTCTTTATCAAAAACGGGCATTTCCAGTCTCTTTGCGGACTGTTCCAGTCTTTCTGCGTTTAAATCGGGGCGGAAGGTTACAATGCGTCCGTCCTCAGTGGTGTATGCTTTTAAGCCTTCAAAAATAGTCTGTGCATACTGTAATACCCCTGCACATTCACTGATTGTAATATTGGCATCATCGACCAGCGCACCTGCGTCCCATGCTCCGTTCTTAAAATTTGAGACGTATCTTTTGTCAGTCTGAATATAACCAAATCCCAGATTTGCCCAATCAATGTTTTTCTTTTCCATGCCTAATACTTCCTTTCCGTTTCGTATTTATACATTATTATACTTTTTTTAGTAAAAGTCAACACTTTCGCCCGTGAGCCGGCCTGATTATCCCTTTATTCTCTCATATTTTCTGAAATAATAGGTTAGGTCAAAATAGGTCTGTTCATCGCTTTCTTCGGTCATCGCCCATTCAGGACTCTTATCCAGATTTTCAAAGTACCGGTCTGCGGCATAAGCTTTTTCTATCATGGTGACATATACGGTATCACATTCCGGCAAAAGTTGTTTGTAAACACTTTCGCCGCCACAGACATAGACTTTTTCTGTATTTTTCTTTTGCAAGGCTTCTTTCAATTCTGCCATAGAAGAAACTATGGTTGCCCCCTTGACTTTGAAATCAGGATTTTCGGACAATACAATGGTTTCTCTGCCATACAAAGGCTGTCCCTGCGGCATTGCCTGCATGGTCCTGCGTCCCAGAATCATTACGCCTCCCATCGTCAATTGCTGTAAATTTCTCTGGTCGCCGGGTATCTGCACCAGAAGCTTATCTTTGCTGCCGATAGCCCAGTTTTCATCCACCGTTACAATGATATTCATGAAATGTCCTCCTAAATTGCAATGGGAATGTTCTCAATCTGGGGATGGGTTTCGTATCCTTCCACCTTCACATCATTGCGGGTAAACTGATAGAAATCCTTAATTTCCGGATTTAACCAGAACTTCGGAGCCGGTAAGGGCTCCCTGCTAATCAATTCCTTGATAATCGGAATATGTCTGTCGTAAATATGTGCATCTGCAATCACATGTACCAGTTCGCCCACATTCATATCGCACACCTGCGCCAGCATATGTACTAACACTGCATACTGCACCACATTCCAGTTATTCGCTGCCAGTACATCCTGGGAGCGCTGGTTTAATACTGCGTTTAATGTCAGTCTGTCCTCTCCCTTTTTCTGGGTCACATTAAAGGTCATACTGTATGCACAAGGATAGAGATTCATCTCG
>JAZNNL010000005.1:0-12028 GCA_045580245.1 Lachnospiraceae bacterium | reverse complement strand
TGATGACAGAGGAGTATGGCTGCAGGAAGGAAGACATTCTGGCAGCAGTAGGCCCTTCCATTTGTCAGGACTGTTACGAAGTGTCAGAGGATGTGGCAAGTGCATTTAGAAAAGAATTTGGTGAGGAAGTACTGGAAAACGGAAAAGAACCCGGCAAATACCAGCTGGATTTATGGAAAGCCAATGAATTGGTTTTTTTGCAGGCAGGACTTTTACCGGAACAAATAACGGTCACCGACATCTGTACCTGTTGCAACAGTGAATTACTGTTTTCCCATAGGGCAAGCAAGGGACAAAGAGGAAACTTGGGTGCATTTATGATGTTGAAAAAGTAAATATAGGGGTTAAACAAAGCGCTGTATTATGGGAAGGTGAAAAGCCTGACTGTAGCTTAATATTTTCAGGAACAAAAGAGAGGGAGAAACCATGGCTAATATACTGGTATGTGATGATGACAGAGAAATTGTTGAGGCAATAGAGATTTATTTAAAGAACGAAGGCTATCATATTTTTAAGGCATATGACGGGGAAGAAGCTATTCAGGTATTACAGAAAGAAGATATCCATTTATTGATTATGGACATTATGATGCCAAGGCTTGACGGTATCCATGCGACGTTAAAAATCAGGGAGTACAGCAGCATTCCGATTATTATCCTTTCTGCAAAATCAGAAGATATGGATAAGATTTTAGGTTTAAATGTAGGGGCAGATGATTATGTCACTAAGCCTTTTAATCCATTGGAACTGGTGGCAAGGGTAAAATCCAATCTGCGCCGTTATACCAAGCTTGGCAGCATGCAGGCGGAAAGCAATTCCCTTTACAGAATCGGTGGATTGTGTATCAATGATGAAACCAAGGAAGTTATGGTGGATGAGGAACCGGTGAAACTGACACCCATCGAATACAGCATTCTTTTGTTATTGGTAAAAAATCCCGGACGGGTATTTTCCATTAATCAGATTTATGAAAGTATCTGGAATGAGGCGGCTATCGGTGCAGATAATACAGTGGCAGTACATATTCGTCATATCCGTGAAAAAATTGAAATTAACCCCAAGGAGCCCAGATATTTAAAAGTTGTATGGGGCGTCGGATACAAGATAGATAAACAGTAGGAGGAAAAGCAGGTGAAGAAAAGAAAGGGTCTGACAATCGGCAGCAGTATTTTATTTCACAGTTTGCAGCAACTGATGGCTTTTGTACTTACTGTTTGTATCATGAGCCTTATGATATTTTCGGTTGCAGGCGTCAGAGTGAATCCCGATGCGGAAAAATACAAATATACCTATTATATGAACTTGTTTTCTGAGGAAAAAGAGTTTGATGACACGGATACCTTTGACTATCTGCTTTTGAATGCATTACAGGAAATCATCCGCTACAATGTGGCAAAGAGCCAGTTAGAAGTAGATGGTGAATTTGACGGTAATAAAATAATCGACGTCAGAGCATTTGCCAACAGAAAAACCTATTTGGTAAGGGGCGAAGAAAATTATCCTTACTTTGAAAGTGCGGAATGGACCGTAACGGATAAGGAAGCCACCAAAGTACCGCAATCTGTTATTTATGAGAATAGCATTACAGCAAATTATTATCTGGAAGATTTGTTAAAATGGGATAAGTATGGTTTGTATTATGAATATGTTACCATGACGGAAGCAGAGTTTGTTACTTGGTTTGGAACGGAACATTTACTGCAATATGACGGCATACTGACTGAGGAAGAAAAAGAGAAAATGCGTGCTTATACTTCCGGTGAGTGGTATCTGGATAATGGACAGATTATTTTAACCCCCGGCGCTATTACAGTTGAAGTTACGGAATATGATGCAGATAGTGAATCCTATATCGAAACGGAAACATCTGTTGTGAATTATGATACAGATTATGAAGAGGAGCCGTTACAGGAGGACATAGCTACCGATGCATCCGGTAAGGAAGAAAAAATTCCGGAAGAAACAGTAGAGAATTATGCCTTAAATCAGGTGCATCAGGCATTCATCGATATTATGGAGGGGAAGAATCCGGCTACCCATATTTATGTAGCCAATGATGGGCAAATCATGGTGGAAATAGCTGTTTTACAGGAGCGGTATACCACTACGGATAATCGTTCGGTGATAAATATTTCCCATGATTGGAATGAGTATCAGACGCTGGTTACCTATGTGGAGCAGGCAGTGGCGGATTTAGCTTATAACTATAGTGAGTACCAGGATTTTACCAAACGGTATGAAGAAGGTGCAACCAATATTGCCTATGTTTTCAATATGACTATGATGGGAGAAACGGTCAGTGTAACCAATTTGGAAGAGTTTGCCGATATGGATTCTCCGGAACATATGAATCATGATACACTGGATGCCTTTTTTAAAAGTCAGTACGGGCGATATATGATTTACAGACCCCAGAATATGACTTATGAATCCAATACCGGTATTATTGAAGAGGCTGATTTGTTTTCTGCGTTCTCAAACTATGAATATGCCTATCCGGAAACTGCGGAAATCTGGCTGGCGGTTGATACAGAATATCCTGTGTCAGATCAGTTTGCGGAGGCGGCCGGTGCATATGAAGGGATGCAGCCTTATGCATATCTAACCCTGATAGTGGGGATTGTGGCAGCCGTTATCTGGATTGTGTTGTTTTTATTCTTAAGTGTTATGACGGGATGGCGCAGAAAAGTGAGAGAACCGGAGGCGGTATTGAAGTTACATTGGTTTGATGCCATTTATACGGAAATTGCGTTAGCGATTAGTGTTATTCTGGGATATTTTGCTATTGTAGCAGTGGATGTCATAGCAGATATGCAGTTTAGAGGAAGAATTGTTTATGCAGGGAATGACGACCGTATGCGTGTCATATTCCTTGCCGGTGCAGCAGGATTACTTGTCAGTATGCTGGGATGCCTGTGCTGGTATAGCTTTTTGCGTAGAATCAAAGCACATACTTTGATAAAAGGAAGCTTGGTTTATGCGTTGTGGGGTGGCATTGTTTTACGCGGATTTAGGACAATCAAAAAACTGATATTCATAATTTATGATAACAGTAGCATCCTGTTTAGATGTATCGTATTGGTAGGCGGTATGTTATTTGTCAATTTCCTGTGCGGATTTTTGACTTACAGGGTGTGGCGTTTTGGGTCAGGTCTGGAAGTACTTGTTTTATTATTGTTTACCGGTTTGGTCGATGCAATTATTCTGTATCTTTGGTTTCATAATCATGTTAAAAGAGAAGAAATTATGGATGGTATCGGTCGCATTAAGGACGGTGAATTAAACTATCAGGTTTCTCTTAACGGTATGCATGGGGAAAACAAAGAACTGGCAGAAGCGGTAAACAGCATAGGTATCGGTATCAAAGATGCGGTAGAGACCTCCATGAAAGATGAAAAACTGAAGGCAGATTTGATTACCAATGTTTCCCATGATATTAAGACGCCCTTAACCTCTATCATTAATTATGTGGATTTGTTAAAGAGGGAGCAAATAGAAGAGGAACCCGTAAAAGGGTATATTGCGGTACTGGATGCAAAATCCCAGCGTTTAAAGCAATTGACGGATGATTTGGTAGAGGCAAGCAAGATTTCTTCGGGAAATATTACGCTGACCATGGAAAAAATCAATCTGACAGAGTTGGTGCAACAGGCATTGGGCGAATTTTCTGAGAAATTTGAACAGAAAAATCTGCAGGTAGTAACTTCCGGTATTGAGGATGCGGTTTATATAGAGGCGGATAGCAGAAGAATCTGGCGTGTTATGGAGAATCTTCTAAATAATATCTTTAAATATGCCATGGAAGGAACCAGAGTCTATTTAGATATGCTTCAGACCTGTGGCGGCAAGCAAGTTGTCCTTTCCTTAAAGAATATTTCTGCCCAGTCACTTAACATCAATGCAGATGAATTAACCGAACGTTTTATCAGAGGAGATGTTTCCCGAAGTACCGAAGGCAGTGGCCTTGGTCTTTCCATAGCCAAAAACCTGACAGAATTACAGAACGGTAAATTAGAAATTTACTTGGATGGCGATTTATTTAAAGTAACCTTAGTATTCCCCGTGTATGAGGAAAAATAAGACTGTTGTGAATTCGTAGATTTAAAAATCGGTTGTAAAAAGTTTTCTGACGCAGACCCTTGGTAAACGCCGGCACTTGACAAGAAGCCTTCTCAATAAGAAGGGTTCGAGCCTAGTACCGTTGCGTTTGCCACGAGCGAAAGCGCGTCTGCAAAGAAACTTTCTACAACCGATTTTAAATTCCAAATTCACAACAGTCAATAAAGGACTAGTTAAATTCCACCGGGCGACGTTGATTGTAGGCATCTAAAATTGCATGCATCTTTTCAGTGGTAGCTAATGTATTTGCTAAGGATACGTCGTGGTTCATGAAGTCGATGATAGAAGCGGTGAACTTGCTCATATCAGCTTCCACGAAGTAAGGTCTCTGATAAATCTCAGGAGGTAAGTAGTTTAAGTTGGTAGTTACCACTTTATCAAAGTGTCCCTGTTCATATGCTTTGTCAAAGGAACTTAATCCGTTAGTAAATAAGCCAAATGTACAACAAATAAATACGCGTCTTGCATTCATTGCTTTTAACTGTTTTGCAGTATCTAACATACTTTCACCGGAAGATATCATATCATCGATGATAATTACGTCCTTACCATCCAGTTTGTCACCCAAAAATTCGTGAGCTACGATAGGGTTTTTTCCATTTACGATAGTAGAATAGTCACGGCGCTTATAGAACATACCGGTATCCACACCCAAAACGGTAGCAAAGTAGATGGAACGGTCCAGAGCACCTTCGTCAGGACTGATAACTACCAGATGGTCTTTGTCTACAATTAAATCCTCTTCGGAAGATAAAAGTGCTTTAATAAACTGATAAGGCGGAGTAAAATTGTCAAAGCCCTTTAAAGGAGTAGCGTTCTGTACTCTAGGGTCATGGGCATCAAATGTAACAAAGTTAGATACACCCATGGAGCTTAATTCTTCCAGTGCAAATGCACAGTCTAAGGATTCACGGCCACTGCGTTTGTGCTGTCTGCCTTCGTAAAGGAAGGGCATAATGACATTAATGCGGTGTGCTTTACCGTTACATGCGGCAATCACGCGTTTTAAATCCTGATAGTGGTCGTCCGGAGACATATGATTGGTATAACCGTTTACATTGTAGGTGAGGCTGTGGTTGGTGATATCGGTAATGATAAATAAATCCTTACCGCGGATAGATTCATGGAATACGCCTTTTCCTTCACCACTGCCGAAACGGGGGGTTTCAAAATCTGCGAGATAGCTGTCCTCGATATAACCAAGGAAAGCAGGGTCGTTCTTAAATTTATTGTTTACGCTTTTGCGGAAGCCCACAAGATATTTGTCTATACTGTTTGCCAGATTTGCAGCAGAAGGCAGGGCAACAATTTTTAATGGGGCGACCGGAATCGCATTTTCCAACTCATGTAAATTAGGCATGATTTCCTCCTATGTAAAAACTTACTATTATGAAACATTCTAACATTTATTTTATATCATTATGCTAGTGACACGTCAAGGAATTTCTAGTAAAATAGGGGTAGCGGATTAAGGAGATACTTGTTTGCAGATAGTGTTTCGGTCGTATATTTCCATACAGGACTCGCTTTCGCTCCAAAAAGACGTAGCGGTACATAAAGTTCTGCCTGCAGCACATTTGTGCTTTGGCACAACTTAAGTACCGACGTCTTTTAAGGGTCCTGTATGGAAATATACGACCAGAGCACTAGATGCAAACAAGTACTTAAAGGAGTAGGTAAGTAAAGTATGAGTAAAAATAGAGGACATGTCATTAAAGAAGTAGAGCCTGGGAGTATTGC
Organism: Lachnospiraceae bacterium; assembly: GCA_045580245.1. GTDB lineage: Bacteria > Bacillota > Clostridia > Lachnospirales > Lachnospiraceae > Acetatifactor. The sequence continues at coordinate 6,169 of JAZNNL010000005.1, read as the reverse complement.
GGAGGAGCTGGGACTTGAGCCCGGGGATAAGATTGTAGCAATTGATAATGCTGAGATTGAGGATGTTTTTGATTATCAGTTTTTGATACAGGATACGTATATAGAAGTATTGGTGGAAACAAAGGACGGGGAAGAGTGTCTGTTAGAGATTGAGAAGGATTTCGATGAGGATTTAGGCATTGAGTTTGATAATGGATTAATGGATGAGTACAGACATTGTCACAATAAATGTATTTTTTGTTTTATTGACCAGATGCCTAAGGGAATGAGAGAGACTTTGTACTTTAAGGATGATGATTCCCGACTGTCATTTTTACAGGGCAATTATGTGACACTCACTAACATGTCCGACCATGATATTGACAGGATTGTCAGATATCATCTGTCCCCCATTAATATTTCTTTCCAGACCATGAATCCTGAGCTTCGATGCAAAATGTTAAATAACCGTTTTGCAGGGGATGCACTGAAAAAGGTGGAAACGCTGTTTGAAGCAGGGATTACCATGAACGGACAGATTGTACTTTGTAAAGGAATCAATGACGGAAAAGAACTGGAGTACAGTATCGAAAAGCTGACGGAATATCTGCCGCATCTGGAAAGTGTATCCGTAGTGCCGGTGGGGCTTTCCAAATACAGGGACGGGTTATATCCCTTAGAGCCTTTTGAAAAAGCAGATGCGGAAGCGGTGATTGATTTAATTGAGAGCTGGCAGAAAAAGATTTACGCAGAACATGGTACGCATTTTATTCATGCCAGTGATGAATGGTACATTCTTGCAGAACGGGAAATGCCTGAGGAAGAGCGGTTTGACGGGTATTTGCAGTTAGAAAACGGTGTAGGTATGCTGCGCCTTATGATGAATGAATTTGAAGAACGCATGGAGAAACTGGCAGAGGATAGAGCATTGCCTGACCATAGTCTGAAAGGTACTGTATCTATGGCAACAGGAAAGCTGGCATATCCATATATCCGCAAAATGGCTGACCGCATACAGGAAGTTTTCCCGGAAATGACGGTTCTGGTATACGAAATCCGTAATGAGTTCTTCGGAGAACGGATCACGGTATCCGGACTTCTTACCGGAGGTGATATTGTAAAGCAGCTGACCGGTAAAGAACTGGGGAAGAGACTGTTATTGCCACAGAATGTACTGCGCAGCGGGGAGGATGTTTTTTTGGACGATATGCACCTTCCGGAGCTTGAAAAGGCTTTACAAGTGCAGGCAGATATTGTAAAATCAAGTGGTTATGATTTTGTGGACAGTATTTTGAAGGTGTTTAAGGAGGTAGGCTGATGAGCAGAAAGAAGACGAAACCGATTGTAGCGGTAGTAGGAAGACCCAATGTTGGGAAATCTACGCTGTTCAATGCCCTTGCAGGAGAAAAAATTTCCATCGTAAAAGATACACCGGGTATTACGAGAGACCGTATTTATGCAGATGTAACATGGCTTGATAAAGCATTTACTTTGATTGATACCGGCGGTATAGAACCGGACAGCAGGGATATTATTTTATCACAGATGAGAGAACAGGCACAGTTAGCAATTGATACAGCTGATGTGATTATGTTTATGGTGGACGTAAAACAGGGGTTGGTAGACGCAGATGCAAAAGTAGCGGACATGCTTCGCCGCTCCCATAAGCCTGTGGTATTGGTAGTCAATAAAGTAGACAGCTTTGAAAAATATATGAATGATGTCTATGAATTTTATAATCTGGGCATCGGAGAACCCCATCCCATTTCTTCCGTTAATAAACTGGGACTGGGTGATATGCTGGACGAAGTCATTTCACACTTCCCGGAAAATGTGGCGGATGAGGAAGAAGATGACCGTATCCGTGTGGCTATCGTAGGAAAACCCAATGTAGGAAAATCCTCTATTATTAATAAATTACTGGGTGAAAACCGACTGATCGTTTCCGATATCGCAGGAACCACCAGAGATGCAGTAGATACAGATGTGACTTACAATGGTAAGGAATATGTCTTTATCGATACGGCAGGTCTTCGCCGTAAGAATAAGATTAAAGAAGATTTAGAGCACTATATGATTGTGCGTACTGTAGGTGCGGTAGAGCGAGCAGATGTAGTGGTAATGGTAATTGATGCTACCGAAGGGGTAACGGAGCAGGATGCAAAGATTGCAGGTATCGCCCATGATAGAGGAAAAGCAGTTATCATTGCAGTGAATAAATGGGACGCAGTAGAGAAAGATGACAAGACTATTTACCGTTTTACAGAAAGGGTAAGAGATACCTTATCCTTTATGCAGTATGCGGAAATTCTCTTTATCTCAGCCAAAACAGGACAACGTTTGCCTAAATTGTATGAAACCATTGATATGGTAAGTGAAAACCATGCTATGCGCGTACAGACAGGTGTCCTGAATGAAATTATGAGTGAAGCGGTAGCGATGCAGCAGCCCCCTTCCGATAAAGGCAAAAGACTGCGCCTGTATTATATTACCCAGGCAAGCGTAAAACCGCCTACTTTTGTTATTTTTGTAAATGATAAGGAATTGATGCACTTTTCCTATACAAGATACATTGAAAACCAAATCCGACAGAACTTTGGTTTCAGAGGAACTCCTCTTAGATTTATCATCAGAGAAAGAAAGGAAAAAGAACAATGATACTGGCAAGAATCCTAAGTCTTTTAATCGGATATGTATTTGGTCTTTTTCAGACAGCGTATTTTTACGGTAAGGCACATGGTATTGATATCAGAAAGCATGGTAGTGGCAATTCCGGCACTACCAATGCACTGAGAGTACTGGGTACCAAAGCCGGACTGATTGTTTTTTTCGGAGACTGTTTAAAGTGCTTTTTGGCAGTCATGTTAGTAAAGCTCCTTTTTGGTGCGCAGTACCCGGATGCGAAGTATCTGTTGGCAATTTATGGTGCTACCGGTGTTATCCTGGGACACAATTTCCCCTTTTATATGAACTTTAAAGGCGGAAAGGGAATTGCAGCGACTGCAGGACTGATACTGGCATTTCACCCCTATTTTATTCCTATGGGAGCGATTTTATTTTTCGGTGTATTTTTGCTGACACACTATGTATCCCTGGGGTCATTGTTAATTTATGTGGGATTACTGGTAGAAATGATTATTCTGGGACAATTGGGCGTATTCACGGATATGACACAGGCTTATCTGATAGAGTTGTATATTGTTACTGCATTTTTAACCATTATGGCTTTCTGGAGACATCGTGAAAATATTCTTCGACTGGTAAAAGGAGAAGAAAGAAAGACATATCTTTTTAAAAAGAACAAAGTAGAAGCAGGAAATGTAAAAGAAGAGACTTCACAGACAGAAAATACTGACGTAGAATAGATTACAGTAAAAGGCTGAAAGGCAGAAACGAGGAAGTATGGCAAAAGTAGGTATCATCGGCGCGGGAAGCTGGGGAATTGCATTAGCGGTATTATTACATAAAAACGGGCATGAGATTACGGTATGGTCTGCGTTGGCAGAAGAAATCGATATGCTTAATACAGAGCATGAGCATAAAGACAAGTTACCGGGAGTAAAATTGCCGGAAGATATGCTTTTTACTACGGATTTGGCTGAAGCCATAACAGATAAAGAAGCACTGGTTATGGCGGTACCCTCTGCCTTCACCAGAGTAACCGCCCGTAAGATGAAAGATTTCGTGAAAGAAGGACAGATTATCGTCAATGTGGCAAAGGGCATTGAAGAAGCTACTTTAATGACACTTTCTGAGATGATAGAGGAAGAAATTCCACAGGCTGTTGTTGCGGTGCTTTCCGGACCTTCCCATGCAGAAGAAGTGGGACGTGGTATTCCTACTACCATAGTAGTAGGTGCAAAGAAAAAGGCAACTGCTGAGTTTTTGCAGAATTTATTTATGAACGATGTGTTCAGGGTCTATACCAGCTCCGATATTTTAGGCATTGAGCTGGGGGCTTCTTTAAAAAATGTAGTTGCACTGGCGGCAGGTATTGCTGACGGCCTGGGGTATGGCGATAATACCAAAGCAGCACTGATTACCAGAGGTATTGCAGAAATTGCCAGACTGGGCACTGCAATGGGAGCCAGATTTGAAACTTTTTGCGGACTTACCGGTATCGGGGATTTGATTGTAACTTGTGCTTCCATGCATTCCAGAAACCGCAGAGCAGGCATCTTAATCGGTCAGGGTAAAACCATGGAGGAAGCCATGGCAGAAGTCAAAATGGTTGTGGAAGGCGTATATTCTGCTAAAGCGGCTATGGGACTTGCAAAGAAATATGGGGTGCAGCTTCCTATTATTGAGCAGGTAAATCAAGTATTGTTTGAAGGTAAAGCAGCTGATGAAGCTGTAAAAGATTTGATGCTTCGTGACAAAAAGATAGAAGTATCCGACTCGGGCTGGGAGAATTAAGGATACAACCGCTTTTATGAAAGCAGTAAGTACATAAATTGGTGATAAAATCATGTATGATATGACGGTTTACTTAATCCGGCATGGTGAAACGGATTACAATAAACAAAAACAGTTGCAGGGACGCAGTGACATTCCACTGAATGCATATGGTCGTGAACTTGCAGAAATAACAGGTCGTGCTTTGAAGGATGTTACCTTTGATTTTGTATATTCTTCACCGCTAAACAGAGCTATGGAAACTGCTAAATTGCTATTAGGAGATAAAGAAGTTCCTGTTTTTTCTGAAGAGCGTATTATAGAGATTTCTTTTGGAAAACACGAAGGGAAATCCTATCATCCGGACCATTTTACTATTACGGATAAAGATTTTATGTATTTCTTTCAGGCGCCGGAGAAATACAAGGTTCCCGGATACGGTGAGAGTTTTGAAGGTGTAATAGAAAGAACCGGAGTTTTTTGGAATGAACTGGTACAAAATCCTAAACATCAAAATAGGACGATTCTGGTTTCAACTCATGGATGTGCATTGAAAGCCATTTTGGCAAATATCCGCAATACACCTGTTTCTGAGTTTTGGGGAGAAGGCGTTCACAAAAATTGTGCCGTTACGATTGTGCGGATACAAAACAATCATTATGAAATAGAAGAAGGTAAAATATATTATTAAGGGAGTCCGCATGCGGACTCTTTTTTTTGACGGACGCTTGTCAAATTGAAAAAAATGATGTATAGTATGTGTACATCTGAAATTCTAATATTCATATTTTCAATTTTCAAAGAAGTTTCAAAAGAATTTCACTGATATTTTCCGGAAAATGTAAAAAATGGAAACCGTTAATATGAAAATTAAATATATCAAATTTGCTATTGACATATCATAACATATTTGATATATTACAAAGGAGGAAACATATGTACAAAATCATATTCTATGAAGATAAAAACGGAAAATGTGAAATTGCCGATTACCTTCATAAGTTGCATGAAGAGGCTGCAACAAGTAAAGACAGTAAGATTAATTTCAACAAAATAGTGGCATACATTGATGTATTGGAAGAGATGGGGACCCGGGTTGGTGAACCGGTAACAAAACATTTGGATGGAGAAATTTGGGAACTCCGACCGTTACGAAACAGAATATTGTATGCATTTCACAAAGAAAATGAAGTAATCTTATTGCATTATTTTACTAAGAAAACACGTAAGACACCAAAGAGAGAAATTGAAAAAGCAAAACAGAATCTGAAAGATTTTATAGAAAGAGAGGGATAATCGTATGGCTAGAGAATGGAAAGAACTCAGAAAAGAACTGAATATCAGCGTTGAAGAAGAAAGTCTCATTAAATTGGAAAAGGATTTAATCAAGACCATGGTAAAAATCCGGGAGGATAAAGGCGTTACTCAGGCAGAACTTGCAGAAATCTGCAATGTGAAACAACCTGTCATTGCAAGGCTCGAATCCGGTACCCATTCTCCCAGAGTGGATAGTTTGTTAAAGGTATTGGTACCTTTAGGATATACTTTACAGATTGTACCCAGAAGATAAAAAAATCCTGCATTCATAATTGGATGCAGGATTTTTGGTCTGTATAGTATGGTGCACCTTAATAATAATACAGCTATTCGAAATTACCGGATACTATTCACAATCTCAGCTGCCATCTTAGGCTTATTCATAGTATAGATATGAATACCGTCTACGCCGTTTGCCTTTAAGTCCAGAATCTGGCGGATAGCATAGTCAATACCGGCTTTTCGCATATCTTCCGGA
>JAZNNL010000004.1:0-3215 GCA_045580245.1 Lachnospiraceae bacterium | reverse complement strand
TATGGAAATGGGATTATCCATGTTGTCCATGTTAGACCCCGCTACCAAACAGCAAAGTAGTGTTTCCGGTGTGTTTTATCAGTATGTTGTAATGATGATGTTAATTGCCAGCGGTATGTACCGGTATCTTTTTGGTGCATTGGCGGATTCGTTTTTGTTGATTCCTATAAACGGAGCAGTCTTTAAAGCAGAGAATCTGGTAGCAGCTATCGTACAGTTTTTGGCGGATTATATAGCCATTGGATTTAGGATTTGTCTGCCGGTATTCTGTGTTATGTTATTGTTAAATGCCGTGTTGGGAATATTGGCAAAAGTAGCTCCCCAGATGAATATGTTTGCAGTGGGTATTCAGCTAAAGGTTTTGGTGGGGTTATGCGTGTTGTTTTTTACAACAAGTATGCTCAGTGGTGTTGCAAGTTTTGTTTTTGAAGAAATCAAGCAGGTTACCACGACCTTTGTGGAGGGAATGATGTGAGTTTAAAATATAATTTGCAGTTCTTTGCCAAGGATGGTCCGGGTGGAGAAAGAACGGAACCTGCAACAGCCAAAAAGTTACAGGATGCCCGTAAAAAAGGACAGGTTGCCAAGAGTAAGGAAGTGGCAAATGCCTTTGGCCTTTTGGGACTGTTCTTAATATTAAAGATTTGGGTAGGAAATATCGGAATCCAGTTTTTGGAGCTGTTTTCCAATGTGTATCGAAAAATACCGGAAACAATTGTAAACTGGCATGGATTTTTGCCGGAAAACGATATGATGATTATGTGCCGGGAAATGGTTATACAAACCATTATCATTTTGGCACCGGTATTGATTGTGGCACTGGTCGTGTCGTTACTGGCAGATATTATCCAGATAAAGTGGCTGGTGACCACGGACCCGTTAAAACCAAAATTCAATAAGTTAAATCCCCTTAGCGGTTTTAAAAGAATTATATCGGTAAATTCTTTGGTTGAATTGGTTAAGGCGATATTGAAAATAGGTATTATTTCAATAGTAGTTTATAATTTTTTGAATGATAAGTGGAATTATATATTTTTATTGTATGATATACCACTTATGCAGGCAATCCAGCTGGCAGGAGAGCTGGTTACGGATTTGGGTATCCAGATAGCAGTGGTATATTGTATTATTGCGTTTGCGGATTATATTTATCAGAAAATGAAATTTAAAAATGACATGAAGATGACCAAACAGGAAGTCAAAGACGAGTACAAACAACAGGAAGGTGATCCGCAGGTCAAAGGTAAAATCCGAGGTAAGATGCAGGAAGCAAGCCGAAGAAGAATGATGCAGAATCTTCCCCAGGCCGACGTAGTCATTACCAACCCTACCCATTATGCAGTGGCGATAAAATATGATCCCGCTGTTGCCGACGCCCCCATGGTTCTGGCAAAGGGTGAAGATTATCTGGCAGCAAAAATAAAAGAAATTGCAAAAGAAAATAACATTGAAATTGTAGAAAATAAACCATTGGCGAGAATGTTATACGCCAATGTGGATGTGGGACAGATGGTACCCCCTGAGCTTTACCAGGCGGTAGCGGAAGTCCTTGCCTTTGTATATCACTTACAGGGCAAAGTATAAAAGCGTAACGAGGACAGGAGGTGAGGAACATGAATATGAAAAAAATGCATGCAACAGATGCTATGGTAGCCATCTATGTGCTGGTAGCTTTTGTTATGCTGATTGTTCCTTTGCCTTCAATGGCTTTGGACGTATTTATGGCTTTTAATATGGCCATTTCCTTTACGATTTTGTTCGTGTGTATGTTTGTGCAGGAAGTTCTGGATATGTCCTATTTCCCCACAATCCTGTTGTTCACCACCATTTTCCGTATTGCGTTAAACGTTTCCTCTACCAGACTGATTCTGACAACAGGAAATGCAGGTAACGTGGTTATGACCTTTGGTCAGTTCGTTGGTGGCGGTGATTTGATTGTTGGTGCCATTATCTTTATTATTCTGATTCTGGTACAGTTCCTTGTTATCAACAAAGGTTCCGAACGTGTGGCTGAAGTAACGGCACGTTTCACCCTGGATGCAATGCCCGGTAAGCAGATGGCGATTGATGCGGACTTAAATACCGGTGCCATTGATGATGCGGAAGCAAAAAGACGAAGAGATAAGATTCAGCAGGAATCCAGCTTCTTCGGTTCCATGGATGGTGCGGTTAAGTACGTAAAGGGAGATGCTACCGCAGGTCTTTTGTTAACGGCTATCAATATTATCGGTGGTATGTTAATGGGTATCACCAGAGACGGCATAGAAATGATGGAAGCTCTCCAGCACTATGGCATTATGACCATCGGTGACGGTCTGGTTAGCCAGATTCCTTCCCTGCTGATTTCTTTGTCAACCGGTATTCTGGTTACTAAGGGAAGCAAAGAAGCAGAATTCGGTCCTGCTATTATCAAACAGCTTTTCGGTGTGCCTAAGGCCATGTATCTGGTAGGTGCAACCTTGGCGTTTTTAGGCGTGGTAACAGAATTAAATACCATTTTATTCTTAGGTCTGGGACTGGCATTTATTGTAGGCGGACGTATGATAGCGGGTAATCTGGAAACGGCTAATATTGAATCCCAGGTGGATTCCGATGAAGCGGCAGCCGAAGAAATCAGACAGCCGGAAAATGTAAACAGCTTATTACAGGTAGACCCTATTGAATTGGAATTCGGTTATGGTATCATTCCTCTGGCAGATGTAAACCAGGGCGGTGACCTTCTTGACCGTGTTGTTATGATACGTAGACAGATAGCGTTGGAACTTGGTACGGTGGTGCCGATTATCCGTTTGCGAGATAATATCCAGTTAAATCCAAACCAGTATATTATCAAAATTAAAGGGATTCAGGTCAGTGAAGGGGAGATTCTTTTTGACCACTATATGGCCATGAATCCCGGATATGTAGAGGAAGAAATTACAGGTATTCCTACTTTTGAACCGTCCTTCCATCTGCCGGCTATCTGGATTACGGAAGGGCAGAGAGAGCGTGCGGAAAGTATGGGATATACGGTTGTAGACCCGCCTTCCATTATCGCGACCCACTTGACGGAAATCATCAGACAATATATTTCCGAACTGCTTACCAGACAGGATGTACAGAATTTGGTAAACAATTTAAAAGACACAAATCCGGTGTTGGTAGAAGAGCTTATTCCAAAGCTTTTAGGATTGGGAGAAGTGCAGAAAGTATTACAAAATTTGCTTAGTGAAGGT
>JAZNNL010000003.1:0-21710 GCA_045580245.1 Lachnospiraceae bacterium | reverse complement strand
TCAACTCTGATAATGGAATTATAGTCAAAATTGTCGTTTTGGATTATGTCGTCTCCATTACTGTCACTTGACAGACAGAAGTATCCTCCAATAGAAGAATTCGCAAATATAACGTATTCACCGGCAGGCATAGTAGTACCGATTTTGTAGGTACTGTTTTCATAGTCATGGGTAGGATAAGAAGTATATCCACCATAATCGGAACTATCATCCGACTGACTTAAAATATATCTTGTCCATGCTTCATCAGCCTGTTTCTTTTCATGCGCATTATAGGCAAATATTCCCAGTAAAATGACGCCTGCACTTGCAAAGATAATCAGAGGAATCTTATTTTCTCTAATGAATCCGCCTTTCTTTTCCCGCGAATTAACTACCCGTTGAGGTGCATCCGGCTGTTCCATTCGCACCCTTTTACATCCGCAATAGGTGCAAAATATATCGTCCGCATCTAATTGGTTCCCACATTTTCTGCAATACATACTATTCCCTCAATACTAAATAATACATAAATTATAACATATTACGGACACCTTTACCAGTTTAGAGTTCATAGTTTTCCGAACATCTTCCTTATTGCACCCACACCCAAAAAATGTTATACTCTTTACGATTTATAATCCTTACTACAAATGAGAGGGCGATACTTATGAAAAAAAGATTATCTAAATTAGCAGCACTTATCAGTGTAATGGTTGTACTGGTAACCGGACTCACCGCTTGCGGCGAAACAAAAGAATGTGATATTTGCGGCGACAGAGCAAAATGTGTCACCATGGAAATTGAAGTTCTTGATCGAGAAGTATCTGTATGCGTTGATTGTCTGATGGAATTAAAAGATAACTTGGGAATTTCTTTCCCCGGTGAAGAATAATCGTGATATAATACCAAAATTGAAGTATTTGCTTCGTAATTCAATTCATCACAAAGGAGTTGTACTTGATGAACCCCAATGCAAAACCCCGTTCGATGTTCCATATCGGACAGCGTAATGTAAAAACTGCTTTAGCGGCAACTTTATGTGCCGCGTTATATTTTGCAGTAGGCCAAAACCCTACCTTTGCCTGTATCGGTGCTATTTTCGGCATGGGCAGTGATATGGAAAATTCCAAGTTAAATGGTGGTAACCGTTTCTGGGGCACCATTATCGGTGGCTTTTTGGGAATGATTTTGTTCCGCATCTATATTTGCTTCTATCCGGACGGTGCCTATCATGTATTCATGCTTGTTCTTTTATTTGTGGGCGTGGTGATTATGATTTTAATCAGCCAGGCATTCCGCTGGCCCGGCGCCATCCAGCCCGGGGGCGTGGTATTAAGTATTATTTTGTTTAACACCCCGGTAGATACCTATGTTTCCTACTCCATCAACCGTATGATTGATACCGGTATCGGCGTAGCCATTGCATTATTGGTGAACTGGCTGATGCCCAGGGAAAAAATGGATAAGTGGCTGGCACCCTTTAATAAAAAGAAATATCAGGATGACCAAGCCATGGAGCTGACGGAAGAAGAAATAGCTGAATAAACAGCAAAATAAAACAAAAGGAAGGAACGGATTTCTTATGGAAAAAATTGCAAGCTTTACCATTAACCATATTAAGCTTCAGCCCGGTGTATATGTATCCCGCAAAGATAAGGTCGGTGCCGAAACCATTACCACTTTTGACCTGCGTATGACAAGCCCCAATGAAGAGCCGGTTATGAATACCGCCGAAATGCATACCATTGAGCATCTGGCTGCTACTTTTTTACGCAATCATCCGGATTATAAAGAAAAAGTGATTTATTTTGGTCCCATGGGCTGCCGTACCGGTTTTTATCTGTTACTGGCAGGGGATTATGCGTCCAAGAACATTGTTTCCCTGATGATTGAAATGTATGAATTTATCCGTGATTTTAAGGATGAAGTACCCGGTGCATCCGCAAAAGACTGTGGTAATTACCTGGATATGAACCTGCCTATGGCAAACTATCTGGCTAATAAATATCTGGAAAATGTGTTGTATCATATTGACGAAAGCCGCCTGGTATATCCGGAATAAAAAGGAGAATAGAAAATGAGTAAAATCGGTATTATCGGTGCTATGGAACTGGAAGTGGAACAGTTAAAAGCACAGATGACTATTACAGAAATTGTGAATAAAGCTTCCATGGATTTTCATATAGGAACCTTAAACGGTGTGGACGTGGTTATCGTACGTTCCGGCATCGGAAAAGTAAATGCTGCACTTTGTGCACAGATTTTAAGCGATGTGTTTGCAGTAACCCATATCATTAATACAGGTGTGGCAGGCTCTTTAAATGCCGCTCTGGATATCGGTGATATTCTGGTTTCAGAAGATGCCCTGCATCATGACATGGATGTCACAATCTTTGGATATCAGTTGGGCGAAGTTCCTCAGATGGGCTTCCGCGAATTCAAAGCAAATACCGCTATGATGGAAGCTGCCATTGCTTCCTGCAAAGAAGTCAATCCTGACATCAATGTCAGAACCGGTCGCGTGGTAAGCGGTGACCAGTTTATCTCCAGCAAAGAAGTAAAAGAAAAACTGATTAACGAATTCCACGGAGACTGTGCGGAAATGGAAGGTGCTTCCATCGCCCACGCAGCACATTTAAACAATATTCCTTTTGTAATTATTAGAGCCATTTCTGACAAAGCGGATGACAGTGCAGAAATGGATTATCCTACTTTTGAAAAAGCTGCTGCCGCACATTCTGCGAAGCTGGTAGCGCATATGATTCAGAAATTGTAATGCCGATTTAATATAAAAAGAAACGATACTATATCCTCTCGGACTCGCTTTCGCTCCTACCCGACGCAACGGATACTAAGCTCGGAAACCATAAATGCTTTCCTTGCTAAGTACCGGCGTCGGCTAAGGGTCCTATGAGGTATATAGTATCGTTTCTTTTTGCTTAATATACATCTTATAATTTCTAAATCATATGTGCTACTTTTCTTCTTTTTTCTTAAAGATCAGTAGCTTACTGAATACGTAGTTTAAAATCATTACCAGTACTGCGGAGATAAAGATTTTCGCAATCCAGTAGTGCATGTTTAATACGTTTACGGTCAGCCACATGATGACAATATCCAGAATCCATGTGGACAAGCGGGATGCCGCAAAGCCGGCGAACTCTTTTAAGACCTTGGGATTTGTACTTTTAAAGACAAGTTTTCTGTTAAGGGGGTAAGAGAAGCAAACGCCCACTACCCAGCCCCAGGTATTGATTACTGCATTCTGCCATGTAATATCCGGATTCAGGAATAACCACTCTACTAAAAAACAAGCCGCCCAGGATACCAGGGTATTCAGGACACCTACTACCAGATATATAATAATCTCTTCATACTTTTTAAACAGCTCTTTACATTTTGCAAACATACTATTCGCCTTTCATTCTGCCGAGCCGGTACAAAAGCCTTCGGCTCTTCACCGGTTTTTCACAAACAATTGGAGCCCGATCCTTGCGTAGGAATCATTACATACTACCGGACAGATGACCGATAAATTCTTTCACACGTTCATTATCTGTTGCAAACAACTCTTCCGGTGTGCCCTGTGCCTTAATGACGCCCTCTTCCATGAAGATAATGCGGTCGGAAACTTCTTTTGCAAACTGCATTTCATGGGTCACGATAATCATGGTCATATGCTCTTTTGCCAGTTCCTTGATTACCTTTAATACTTCTACGGTAAGCTCAGGATCCAGTGCAGAAGTAGGCTCATCAAAGAAAAGAATTTTGGGCTGCTTTGCCAGTGCCCTTGCAATGGATACTCTCTGCTGCTGCCCGCCGGATAACTGGCAGGGATAGGCATCTGCCTTTTCTGACAGACCCAACTGCGCAAGGAGTTTTTCCGCACGTTCCATGGCTTCTTTTTTCGGAACTTTATCCACACAAACCAGTGCATCCGTGATATTTTTCAACACACTGTAATGGGGAAAAAGGTTAAAATTCTGGAAAACCAGTCCAAAATAATTGGATATCCTTTTTAATTCCTTTTTGGAAGCATACACACTTTTGCCATTCACATCTTTTGCTGCGGTTTCCCCCATATAAATTAAGTCGCCTCCATCCATGGTTTCCAACATGGTGGCGCAACGAAGCAGGGTGGACTTCCCGGAGCCGGAAGGACCGATAATGGATACCACTTCTCCCTCTTCCACATAAAGGGATATATCTTTTAATACACTTAATTCCCCAAATTCTTTTCTTACATGATTCATTTCCAGTAGTTTCATCTTCGTTCTCCTATCGGTAATATGCAAATGCTTTTTCTACTTTTTCCATGGCAATCGCCACAATCAGGTTAAAGATATAGTAGAACAGGCCTGCCACCATCAACGGTGCGATACTGGTCTGGGCCGATGAAATCTGCTCTGCAATGGTAAACATCTCTGCCTGTGCAATTACAAATGCCAAAGAAGTATCTTTTACCAGTGTAATAACTTCATTGGTGATGGATGGTAAAATCCGTTTGATTACCTGGGGCAGAATAATTTTAAAAAAGGTTTGTGCTTTACCATACCCCAGTACCTTTGCCGCCTCATACTGTCCGATGGGCATGGATTCGATACCGGAACGATAAATCTCTGCAAAATAAGCCGCATAATTAATAGAAAAAGCAATAATCACCGCGATAAAACGGTAACTGGGATGTATCCTGATACCGAACACATAGTACGGCGCAAAGTACACCACAATCAACTGTAACATCAAAGGTGTACCACGCATAATGGAAATATAAATCTTTGTAATCGTTCTGATTATCACATTCTTAGACATACGCCCAAAGGAAACCAAAAGTCCTAAAGGCAATGAAAAAAGCAGGGTCAATAAGAATATCTCAACTGACACTATTCCTCCCTTTGCTAATTGTAATAACATCACTTGTATACTCATATCATACCCTGCCTATATCTTTTTCTGTTTGAAATAAATTATTTACCGAAACAAATGTAATCGGACAATCCCCATTCTTCAGCAATTTTACCAAAGGTACCGTCTTCATACATTTCTACTAAAGTCTTTTCTACGGTATCACGTAATTCTTCATTTCCTAAAAGGAAACCTACACCGTACTGCTCAGTTGCCAGATAGTCATCTAAAATCACATAACCGTCGCCTCTGGATTCAATCTGGTAATTTGCCACACCGATATCCATTGCTACTGCATTTAACGCACCTGCTTCCAGATCCATGAATGCAGTGTTGTAGTCTGCGTATTCGGTCAGGCTACCGAAGCTGTCTCTTAATGCAATGTTTTCAGGGGATTCTTCATCGTTTAACGCTGCCAGTGCAGAAGAATCTCTCTGTACACCAACTGCCATACCTGCAAGGTCAGCAGGCGTGCTGATACCTGCATCTGCAGCTACTACAAATACCTGGCTATTGTCTACATAAGGGGAAGACCATGTATATTCGTCTTCACGTCCATTCATGGTAAAACCGTTCCAGATACAGTCAATAGAACCGCTGGAAAGTTCCATATCCTTAGAACCCCAGTTGATGGGACGCTTCACCAGTTCCCAACCGTTTCTTTCACACACTTCTGCTGCCAGGTCAAGGTCGAAACCAACATATTCGCCGTTGTCATCCATGTAACCATAAGGGGGGAACTCTGCGTCAAAACCTACGGTAAAAGTTTTTCCGTCGTCACCGCCACAAGCTGTCAGGCTGAGAGCCAGTGCGCAAGTTGCTAACATTGCAATCAATTTCTTTTTCATAATATATCCTCCTAAATGTATCACTTTATATAGTAAGTAATTTGTTTCACTGATACGTTGTCATGTTATCATGATAAAGTGGTTGTGTCAAATGGATTTCGCATATTCTAAGGGTTTTCACATGTTTTTGGCGAAAAATGATTCTAACAAAGAAATACTTTCTCCGGCATTGCGGGATACCAAAATATCTTGTAAAATAAAAAGTGATATCAATACGGAGGGTTTTATTATGGCAAAAGAAGCTTGGAGACTGGAAAAAGAACAAATGGTGCGTGACTTTCATGTATGGAACGAAAGTGCAGTAAAGGGGCAGATTGTGTTTACCGGCTCTTCCTTAATGGAGATGTTTCCTATTCACGAATGGGTAAAAGAATTGGGTCCGGACGCGCCTATTATATATAACCGCGGTGTAGGCGGCTACAAAACCTCTGATTTACTGCCCATACTGGATGCCTGCGTCTTTGAGCTGGCTCCCCGCAAGGTTTTTATTAATATTGGTACCAACGATTTAAGTGATGCCTCTCTTTCACTTGACGAGGTGATGGCAAACTACGATGCCATCATTACCCAAATCGAAGAAACGCTTCCCGGTGTGGTTATCTACATGATGGCATACTACCCCATCAACTACGAAGCCGCAACGGAAGAAATGAAACCCGGTCTCTTAATCCGTACCAATGAAAAAATAAATGCAGCAAACGAATTGGTGAAAGAACTGGCGGCAAAACACGGCCAACATTTTATCAATGTAAATGCCCCGCTCACGGATGAACAGGGCAGATTAAAAGCAGAATATACGATTGAAGGTATGCACATCAAACCGGAAGGGTACCGGGCTATTTTTGATGATGTGATGAAGTATGTGAGGGAGTGATTGCTCCCTCTTTTTTAGGTTTGTTCCCCTTGTCTGAATTATCGCTTTTTCGTTTGTTATTTGTATTGCAAACCATTCTTACCATAATTGTCACGATTTTGATTGCGTATATCGAAAACACAAAAAAGTAACCGCCTCCAGCCAAGGTATTGGTTACTTTTTTGTTAACTAACTACTAAGGACTAGCCGTCTATCGGCAACACCTTTTTCTGATTTTTATTGTAAAGAGTATTTTATCTTTTGTCAATGTCTATTCTTTCACAAAACCATTTCTATAACAAATCACAAAACGCATCTATCTTCTCTTCATTTCTCCTGCTTCGGTCTGTTCTTTGGGTCTACCAGAACAAGCTCTGCATCAAACTGCTCAATACCGATTGTGGTTTTCAGCTTGGCAATTGTTGTTTTATATTTTCCTCTCCAATCTAAACTGTATTAACCACATTTCTCTCTTCCCCTCTCAGAAATGCCTCTGCGTTTTTACAGGCTTCTTCCACACAACGGATTCTGGCTTCCACACTTGCCCACGCCAAATGGGGGGTAATAATCAGACGGGTAGAGTCCTTGATTTTGCTTAAAGGATTGGTAAGTTCCAAGGGCTCCTGTTCCAATACATCCAAACCTGCTGCCGCAATTTCTTCCGCCTGTAGCGCCTCATATAAATCTGTATTATTCACTACCGGACCTCGTGCCACATTGATTAATACCGCAGTCTTTTTCATCTTCGCCAGCGCTTCTTTATCAATAAAATTACGGGATAAATCGCTCAAAGGACAATGCAGGGAAAGCACATCACTTTCTTTTAACAGGGTTTCTTTGTCTACCTGTGTATACTCTGTTACGGTACTTTTACCGGTTACGGAATGAAAAATCACTTTACAACCAAAGGCTTCTGCAATCTTTGCTACCTTTCTGCCGATGTTTCCCATGCCTACGATACCCCAGGTCTTGCCTGCCAGCTCGTTAAAAGAGATATCAAAGTTAGAGAATCTGTCCTGGGCACTGTATTCGCCAGACTTGACATACATGTCATAATGTGCCAGTTTCTGCATCAGTGCCAATGCCAGCGTAAAAGTATGCTGGGCTACCATATCCGTAGAATAGTTTCGCACATTTGCCACACGGATGCCTCTGCCGGACAAATAGTCCAGGTCACAGTTATCAAAACCTGTTGCAAATTCGCAGATTAATTTCACGTTGGGAGAATCCTTCAAACTCTCTTCCCGCATAGGCGCCTTATTTGCAATGATGATGTCCGCGTCCTTGGTGCGCTCCTGCACTTCTGCCGCAGTAACCGTATTTCTGTAATAGGTCACATTTCCCAGCTTTTCAAAACAGGACACATCAATATCGGTTCCCACACTGTTTCTTTCTAACACAACAATATTTGGCTTCTTTTCCATATCGTCACTCCTCACCTGCCTACATCCCATACTTCTGTTCTTTATACTACTACCCCTAAAATATAAAAGCTGTTGTAAATAATGTCTTGTGATGTCGTTGTAAAAGCATCCATTTACAACAACCTCAAAGCATCCATTTACAACAGCCTTTATATTATTATAATCTCTTCATTAATTCTTCTCTCTGTGCTTCATAGCCGGGCTTACCCAGTAAAGCAAACATGTTTTTCTTGTAGCTTTCCACGCCGGGCTGGTCAAAAGGATTTACACCATTTAAGTAACCGCTTACGCCGCATGCAAACTCGAAGAAGTAGAACAGTTCTCCCAGGAAGAATTCACTTACTTCGGGAATCTTTACGATAAAGTTGGGAACCTGACCGTCGGTATGTGCTAAGATGGTACCGTTCATGGCACTTCTGTTTACAAATTCAACAGTCTTTCCTGCCAGGTAGTTAAGACCGTCCAAATCTACGGGTTCTTCGCCGATAATCAGTTCTTCTCTGGATTTTTCCACATCCAGTACCGTTTCAAACATAATACGTGCGCCGTCCTGAATGAACTGGCCCATGGAGTGCAAGTCTGTGGTCAGGTCTACGCTTGCAGGGAAGATACCCTTCTGGTCCTTACCTTCGCTTTCGCCGAACAGCTGCTTCCACCATTCGGAAACATAATGCAGACTGGGCTCGTAGTTTGCCAGAATTTCCACGGATTTGCCTTTTCTTAAAAGAATATTTCTCAGTGCTGCATATTTTAATGCGTCGTTGTTTTCAAAATCATTTTCCAGTGCATACTTTCTACCGCTTGCCGCACCTTCCATCAGTTTGTCAATGTCTGCGCCGCTGACTGCGATAGGTAAAAGGCCTACTGCGGTCAGAACAGAGAAACGTCCGCCTACATCATCAGGCACTACGAAAGTTTCATAACCTTCTTCATCAGCCACATTCTTTAATGCGCCCTTAGCCTTGTCGGTGGTTGCATAAATTCTCTTTGCAGCGCCTTCCTTACCGTATTTCTTTTCCAGAATTTCTTTAAATACACGGAACGCGATTGCAGGCTCTGTAGTGGTACCGGACTTGGAAATCATATTGATGGAGAAATCTCTGTCTCCTACCACATCCATCAGATGCTTAATGTATGTAGAGCTGATGGAATTACCTACATAATAAATTTCGGGAGCCTTACGGATGCTCTTATCCACCATGTTATAGAAGCTGTGTCCTAAAAATTCGATAGCTGCACGTGCACCCAAATAGGAACCGCCGATACCGATTACAAGCAGTACTTCAGAATCAGACTGAATCTTCTTAGCTGCTTCCTTAATTCTTGCGAACTCTTCTTTATCATAATTTACAGGCAGATCAATCCAACCTAAGAAATCGTTACCTGCGCCGGTTTTGGATACCAGCATCTCTTTTGCAGCCAAAGTCTGGCTTTTCATTTTTTCTATTTCTGCTGCGGAAATAAAAGAACTTGTTTTTGCATAATCAAATGTTACTTTTGCACTCATTTCTTCTGCTCCTTTTCTTTATAAAAGACCCATTTTTGGGGGTTTCTTCCCTTAATCATTTACAAGTGTAGCAGAGTTGTTACCCAAATTCAAGAAAAACCTTTTTATTAGCTTAAATTAATCTGCTTTACACATAAGATGAAAAGATTAGGATGTCAAAAATTCTTTTAAAAGCTCTTCCAGTTCCTTTTCCTGTATCCGGTTTAAGAGTCCTGCTGCCTGCCCGGCAATCCTCTCCTCGCCCTTGTCCTCCTCAAATGCAGTTGCCGGTTTGGCATAGGAAAGTGTACCTTCTTCCCTGCCACGCACAGGCATAAGTTCAATATCGGTGCGTCTCTCTCTGTTTTTCCGCTTACCTTGTTCCTCCTCATAGGTACCGGCACGCAAACGGTTGGACATATGATTTTCCAGATAATCTACCAAATAGGTTTTTAACACACGTCTTCTTCCTTTTACATCCACAATGCCCGACACAGAAAAAAACACATACATACCCAGAAAACTTACTATATAAAAAGGCAGTATCTGCCCTAAGGTATGTCCGCTGATAATACACCGGCAGCTCCCTACACCTGCAAAGAAAACCGATAAAAGCACCAGCTGGCCTGATAAATGATACAGGGTCTGGTAACTGAAGGGACCCAGCCGCAATTTGCCCAGAAACTTGTCCACAAAAACAGGCACATTGGCAACACCGTCATTTAACTGAAAACAATTGGCAAACTTTAATTTGCATTGCTTTAACACTTTATTTTCCGTAGCAGACATATTTCCTGTCTCTTTTATCATATGCTGATATAGTATTCCTATCATAATTCTTAAACAAATACCCAATACTAATGACAGAAACATACAAACCGTAATCCACTTTTCTTCACTGAAAACAGCAAACATACAGACCTCCTTATGGTGGCACAGATAACCGGACGCTTCTTTTGGCTCGCCCGCCTGCACGCAATTCATTTTCGTAATAATCATTATAATAAAACCCCGGTGGCACAACAATACGGCGACCCCCAAAACTCATCGTCATATTTTGTTCCTTTTTTACACAAATCTATTGCAAATACTGGAATATCGACATTTTTTCTGCTATAATCCTTCTATTGGTAAGTAGTATTCATAAGTAGTAAGAAAGGTATGGTGATTATTATGAGATATCAGACAAAGGGGACCTGTTCCTCAGCCATTGACATAGAAGTAAAAGACGGTATTATCGAATCCGTTGCCTTTACAGGAGGATGCCACGGTAATCTTCAGGGCATCAGCCGTCTGGTAGTAGGCATGAAAGTAGAAGAAGCCATTTCCAGATTAAAAGGCATCCGTTGCGGTTTCAAATCTACTTCCTGTCCGGACCAGCTGGCACAGGCATTAGAATCCATGCAATAATTCAGGAGGCATCACTGTGAAAAAAATCGTACTTACAGGTGGCGGTACCGCCGGCCATGTTACCCCCAATATTGCCCTGCTCCCCCACTTACAGGAAGCAGGTTATGAAGTATCCTATATGGGCTCCTACGACGGCATCGAAAAGAAACTGATTGCCGATTTTGATATCCCCTACTACGGTATTTCTACCGGAAAATTCCGCCGTTATCTGGATGTCAAAAATTTTACGGACCCTTTCCGTGTCATCAAAGGGTTTTCCGAAGCCAAGAAAATCCTGAAGGAATTAAAGCCGGATGTGGTATTTTCCAAAGGCGGCTTTGTCAGCGTACCCGTGGTACGTGCGGCTGCTTCTTTGAAGATTCCCTGCATCCTGCATGAATCCGATATGACTCCCGGTCTTGCCAACAAGCTCTGCGTTTCCGCGGCAAGCAAAATCTGTTGCAACTTCCCGGAAACCGTAACCATGCTGCCCAAAGAAAAAGCAGTTCTGACCGGTTCTCCCATCAGAGAAGAGCTGGCAAGCGGTAACAAAATTGCAGGCCTTGATTTGTGTGGTTTTTCCGCCAACAAACCGGTTGTCATGGTGGTGGGCGGCAGTCTGGGTGCAGCCAGTGTAAATGAATTTGTCCGCAAAGCCCTTCCCAGACTGTTGGAAGATTTTCAGGTGGTACATCTGTGCGGCAAAGGCAAAGTGGATGAAACCCTTTTAAACCAAAAAGGCTACAAACAATTTGAATACATCAAAACAGAGTTAAAGGATATTTTTGCCATGGCAGATGTGGTAGTTTCCCGTGCAGGGGCCAATGCCATTTGCGAGCTTTTGGCTTTAGGCAAACCCAATATCCTGATTCCCTTACCCTCCGCCAAGAGCCGCGGCGACCAGATTTTAAATGCCCGCTCTTTTGAGTCCCAGGGATTTTCCATTGTGATTGACGAAAGTGAATTATCCGTGGATTTACTGGCTGAAAAGGTACAGGAACTCTATTGCAACAGACAATCCTATATTGATACCATGAAACAGAGCAATCAGCTAAATTCCATTGCTACCATCATGGACCTGATTGCAGAAGTCAGTACAAATCAGTACTAAGAAATGAGTTAGAAATGAACCAAAAAGCATTACACACATTAGAATATGACAAAATCATTACCAGGCTGACCGACAAAGCAGATTCCGAACCCGGAAAGAAGCTTTGCGCCGGCCTTGTTCCCGTTACAGAATTAAAAGAAATTGAACAGGCACAGACCGAAACTGCCGATGCGCTATCCCGCCTTTTTAAGTACGGAAGCACCTCTTTTGGCAGTAACCACAATCTGGGCTTTTCCATCAAATCCTTAGAGGTAGGCAGTGCCCTCTCCATGGCAGAACTCTTAAAAATGGCTGCCTTTTTGGAAAATGTTGCCCGTATCAAAGCATACGGTCGTAACGAAAAGGAAGGAACTGTTGCTGAAAGTGGTGAAAACACTGCTACAGACTCTCTTTCTTCCTATTTTGACGATATGACACCACTGTCACCTGTTGCTGCAGAGATTCGTCGCTGCCTTTTATCCGAAGAGGAAGTGGCAGATGATGCCAGCCCTACCTTAAAGGGCATCCGTCGCAGCATTACTTTGACCGGTGAAAAGATCCACACTCAGTTAGGCTCCATGCTCACCGGCTCCTATCGTAACTATTTGCAGGACGCTGTGGTAACTATGCGTGACAACCGTTACTGTATTCCGGTGAAAGCAGAATACAAAAATCAGGTTTCCGGTATGGTGCATGACCAGTCCTCCACCGGCTCTACTTTCTTTATTGAACCGGCTGCAGTTGTGGAATTAAATAATAAACTGCGGGAACTGGCAATCGAGGAACAGAAAGAAATCGAAAGAATCCTGGCAGAGCTTTCTGCACAGCTTTCCGAGCATACCACCGAATTAATGACGAACCAGAAGCTCATGACCACCCTTGACTTTATCTTTGCAAAAGCCAAGCTTGCCATGGAGCTAAACGCTACCAAACCGATTTTCAATACAGACCACTACATCAATATCCGTAAGGGACGTCACCCTCTTTTGGACAAAAAGAAAGTAGTCCCCATCGATATTCATTTGGGCAAGGATTTTGATTTGCTGATTATTACCGGTCCCAATACCGGTGGTAAAACGGTTTCCTTAAAAACTGTAGGACTGTTTACCTTAATGGGACAGGCCGGTCTGCATATTCCTGCACTGGACCGCTCCGAACTGTCCGTGTTTGAAGAAGTTTATGCAGATATTGGTGATGAGCAGAGTATTGAGCAGAGCCTCTCTACCTTCTCCTCCCATATGACTACCATTGTAAATATACTGTCACATGCCGATGAAAACTCTCTTTGTCTCTTTGACGAATTGGGTGCGGGTACAGACCCTACCGAGGGTGCTGCACTGGCCATTGCCATTTTAAATCACTTACACGACAGAGGCATCCGCACTATGGCTACCACCCACTACAGTGAGTTGAAGCTCTATGCCCTTTCCACTTCTTTCGTGGAAAATGCCTGCTGTGAATTTGATGTAGAATCCTTAAAACCTACCTACAGACTCTTAATCGGTATTCCCGGTAAGAGTAACGCCTTTGCCATTTCTTCCAAACTGGGGCTTCCCGATGCAATTATCGAAGCGGCCAAGGAACAAATCAGTAAAGAGGATAAGAGCTTCGAAGATGTGATTTCTGATTTGGAACACAGCCGCATCACTATCGAGAAAGAACATAAGGAAATCGCCGAATACAAAGAGCGTATCAAAACACTGGAAGGACAGTTAAAGGCTAAGAACGAAAAAATTGATAACGCTAAGGACAGAATTTTGCGGGAAGCCAACGAACAGGCTCGTGCTATTTTGCAGGAAGCTAAGGATGTGGCAGATGAAACCATCCGCGAATTCAATAAAATCGACAAGGGTACAGATATCAAGGAACTGGAAAAGAAACGTCAGAAAATCCGTAACCGCATTGATGATAAAAATGAGCGGCTGGCATTAAAGACACCTCCTAAACCCCAGCAAAAAGCCCTCGACCCTAAAAAGTTAAAGAAGGGCGACTCCGTCAAGATTGTTTCCATGGGACTGAAAGGGACTGTCAGCACCCTGCCGGATGCAAAGGGCAATTTGTTTGTACAGTGCGGCATTATGCGTTCCGCCGCCAATATCAATGACTTAGTACTGTTACAGGACGATGACACTGCTTCCAAGGCAGTGAAGTTTTCTCCTTCCTCTTCCGGTAAGATGAAGATGTCCAAATCCATGAACATTTCCACGGAAATCAATCTGCTTGGAATGACCAGCGATGAAGCGGTTGCAGCCTTGGATAAATATTTAGACGACGCTTACCTTTCACACCTTAACAGTGTCCGGGTGGTACACGGAAAAGGTACCGGCGCACTAAGAGCCGCCGTACACAACCATTTGAAGAGATTGAAATATGTGAAGGAGTATCGCTTAGGTGAATTCGGCGAAGGTGACGCAGGTGTCACAATTGTGACTTTTAAATAGGAAACCCACGAGAGGAGTATATATATGGTAAATAAGCAAAAAATCCTCATAGTTGATGATGATGAAAATATTGCAGAGCTGATTTCCCTGTATCTGACGA
This sequence comes from Lachnospiraceae bacterium, assembly GCA_045580245.1. Classification (GTDB taxonomy): domain Bacteria; phylum Bacillota; class Clostridia; order Lachnospirales; family Lachnospiraceae; genus Acetatifactor. Next base: position 7,192 of record JAZNNL010000003.1, on the reverse strand, counting down.
AAGAATGTTTTGAAACCTTGATTGTAGGGGATGGGGAATCCGCGTTAAGTGCTGTAGATTCTTTCCAGCCCAATCTGATTTTATTGGATTTGATGTTGCCGGGAATCGACGGCTATCAGGTGTGCCGTGAAGTACGTGCCAAACAGCAGACTCCCATCATTATTTTGTCCGCAAAAGGGGAAGTGTTTGATAAAGTACTTGGTCTGGAAATGGGTGCCGATGACTTTATGGAAAAACCCTTCGACTCCAAGGAACTTGTGGCACGTGTCAAAGCTGTGCTTCGCCGCTACAAACCGGTAACGGTAGTACCGGAAGCGCCTGCTGAAAAGCGTGTAGAATATCCCGATTTGATTGTCAATCAGACCAATTACTCCGTTATCTATATGGGCAACTCTGTGGATATGCCCCCCAAGGAGCTGGAGCTTTTATACTTTTTAGCTTCTTCTCCCAACCATGTATTTACCAGAGAACAGCTTTTGGACCAGATTTGGGGATACGAATACATCGGAGATACCCGTACCGTAGACGTACATATTAAGCGTCTGCGCGAAAAAATCAACGACCACGATGCCTGGAAAATTGCTACTATCTGGGGCATCGGATACAAATTTGAAGTCAAAGGAACTTTAGCATGAAAAAAACCTTATACCTGAAGTTCATACTGGCTTATGTCATCTTCGGTATATTCGGTCTTGTGATTGTGACAACCTTTGTACCCAGCATGACAAAAGAACAGCTGACCCGGGAAAAAGCCAACTCGCTTTATTCCGAGGCTGTTTTGATTGCCGAAAATTATGCTTCGGGACTCTATACCAACGATACAGACTTAGAAGATGTCAAAATCCAGATGGACATGCTTTCTATCTATTTAGATTCCATTATTGAAATTGTGAACCCTTCCGGACGTATTGTAATGAGTACTGCTTATCCTCTTAACGTAGAGGAAGTGAATATGATAACCGGCTTTGACCCTACTCTAACTGCAGGTTCTTATTATAATGTCGGTACTTTTTTTGAAACTTATGAAGAAGAAATGTTAAATGTCATCTCTCCCATTACGTCAGAATATAAGGTTAAGGGATACGTGGTGATTCACGCTTCCATGGCGGATATTGAAGCCTCCAGCGGTAATTTGTTGCTTATCTCTTACATTACGTTGGGTATTTTGTTTTTATTATCCATGATTATTTTGATTTTCTTTACGGAAATTGTATATGTGCCCCTTCGGAAAATCACGGCTGCCACGGAGCAGTACGCTTCCGGTAATATGCACTATGAATTTCAGGTAGACAGCGAGGACGAAATCGGCTATTTAGGTGCCTGCTTAAGCTTTATGGCAGGAGAAATTGCCCGTACAGAGGATGACCAGAAGAAATTTGTGGCCAATATTTCCCACGACTTCCGTTCACCCCTGACTTCTATTAAGGGGTATCTGGAAGCTATGATAGACGGTACTATCCCACCGGAACTGCATGAAAAATATCTGGGCATCGTATTAAACGAAACAGACCGACTGACCAAGCTGACTAACAGCCTTTTGACCTTAAACAACTTAAACACAAAGGGTATGTTATTAGATAAAACCGACTTTGACATCAATCAGGTTATCCGCAACACCGCAGCCTCTTTCGAAGGGACATGCCGCAAAAAAACCATTGCCATCGAGCTGGTTTTAACCGGTGATGTGATGTATGTCAAAGCAGATATGGGTAAAATCCAACAGGTGCTTTATAACCTTTTGGATAACGCCATCAAATTCAGCCATCACAATTCCGTTATCCGCATTGAAACCTCTGAAAAGAAAAACAAGCTGTTTGTTTCCGTGAAAGACAGTGGTATCGGTATTCCCAAGGATGACTTAAAGATGGTGTTTGAGCGGTTTTATAAATCGGACTCCTCCCGCGGTAAAGACAAAAAAGGTACCGGTCTGGGACTGTCTATCGTAAAAGAAATTATTGCTTCCCACAATGAACATATTAACGTTATCAGTACCGAAGGCGTCGGCACGGAGTTTATTTTCTCCCTGCCCTGCTCGGATTTTGATGATGAGGATGAATAACCTGTTACCCTGAAAACCTGCCCTCATACTTCCATGTCTTATGAGGGCTCTTATTATAAAAACAACGAGGTGTGCCTATGTACAAAGAATTCGATTCCCAAATTGACAAAATCCTTAGTTCCATGTCTTTAAAAGAAAAAATCGGACAGTTAAATCAGGTTACAGAACCCACCCCCGATACCATGGAAGCTTTAAAAGAACGCATCCGAAAGGGCGAGATTGGTTCCGTTATTTTAGCCGCTACTTCTACTGCCGGTAATGATGCGCAGCAGGCCGTTATAGTAGAGATGTTAAACGAGCTGCAAAGATGTGCCATGGAAGAAAGCAAAAGCGGTATCCCTTTGATTTTCGGCCGCGATGTCATTCATGGTCACCATACTGTGTATCCCATTCCGTTGGCGTCTGCATGTTCCTTTCATCCGGAATTGGTTACGGATTCCTATCGTTGCATTGCCAAAGAAGCAGCTAACGAAGGGATCCAATGGACCTTTTCACCCATGCTGGATGTCTGCCACGACCCCCGCTGGGGCAGAATTATTGAAGGTCCCGGAGAAGACCCTTTTGTGGGTGCAACATTGGCAAAAGCAACCGTTAAAGGCTATCAAGGTGATAATTTAGCTGACCCTGACAGTCTTGCTGCCTGTTCCAAGCATTATTTGGGATATGGATACTCTGAAGGCGGCAGGGATTATTTCCGCACGGAAATTTCTGACTATACCCTGTATAACAATGTGCTTCCTCCTTTTCGGGCTGCGGTAGATGCAGGGGTTGCTACTGTCATGTCTTCCTTTAATGATATTAACGGGCAGCCTGTTACTTCCAGCCACAAATACCTCACCGATATATTACGGGGACATTTAGGCTTTGAAGGTTTTGTAATCTCAGACTGGGATGTAGTGAAACAATTAAAGAAGCAGGGTGTGGCAAAAGATGACGGTGATTGTGCAAAACAGGCTATCCTTGCAGGCCTTGATATGGATATGGTAGACGAATACTACTTTAGGGAGCTGGAAAATCTGGTATTGTCCGGCGAAGTGCCTGAGGAAGTTATTGATACTTCCGTACGCAGAATTCTCCGCGTGAAGTTTGCCAAAGGATTATTTGCTCAACCTTATTGCACGCCTCGTCCCATAGATAAGAACAAACATTTGCAACTGGCAGAACAGCTGGCGGCAGAGTCTATGATTTTGTTAAAGAACGATAATCAGGTGCTGCCACTTAAAAAGTCTGCAAAAGTGGCTCTTGCAGGTCCTATTGTGCATGAACGCAGAGTCCTGCACGGAAACTGGTCCTTAGATGGTGATGTGGATATTACCCCTACCTTCTTTGAAGCCATGAGCGAAGTGGCAAAAGAAGGAAACGGTACTGTCAACATCAACGACAATGCTTTAACCTTAAATAATTCCACCCGTATGTTTACAGACAATGATGTGGTAGTACTAGCATTGGGCGAAAGCCATCTGGTATCCGGCGAGGCAAGATGTATGGCTGACATCTCCTTGTCTCCGGAACAGGTTCTTTTGGCAAAAGAAGCCCGCCTTAGCGGCAAAAAAGTGGTTGGTGTGATTTTCTGCGGCCGACCGGTAGCGCTTGCAAATATTGAACCTTACCTGGATGCCATTCTCTGTGCATGGCACGGTGGCACACGTTGCGCACATGCCGCAGCAAAAATACTGTACGGCGATTATATACCCAGTGGCAAAACCGTTACTACCTTTTTACGTAGCAGCGGACAAGTCCCTTTATACTATAATGCTACCTCCAGCTGCCGTATGGTAAACGAGTATTATGGAGAAAAATTACTGCCCAACTATATCGATATGCCGGGCTCTCCTTTGTATCCTTTTGGTTATGGGCTTTCCTATACAGATTTTGACATCTCTCCGATAAAAGCCAATACTGCTGCCATTCCTTTAGAAAAGCTTTTAGCCGGTGAACAGTTTACCTTTACGGTGAAAGTAAAGAATACCGGTGCCTATGACGGTAAAGAAGTGGTACAGCTCTACATCCGTGATTTAATTGCTTCTCTCATGCGTCCCCAGAGAGAGTTGAAAGCCTTTGAAAAAGTAGAGGTAAAGAAAGGTGCAACAGAAAAAGTAACTTTTTCTATCGGTGCCAAATCTTTGGGATTTTATAATCACGAGGGTGTTTATACCGTGGAAAAGGGTGAATTTGATATTTACATCGGAAATCATTGTCTGACGGAGAATAAGATTCGGATTGAGATTGTTTAGAAATAAGATTGAGGTTGCAATCGTTCTTTAACATACTTATCATGAAAATGACTGAAGTGGAAAGGAGAAAACACTTATGTGCAAAAGATATGTTATTGCTCAGTAGTCTGAGCTTAAAATAAGATGAATCGTTAAGCTCGGATGAATCCCTACCAAATAGCAGGAGGATTATAATGAGCTATATAAAAGCAGAAGATATTCTGCCAAAAGAATTAATAGAAACTATTCAGCAATATGTTAGCGGAAAAAGTATATATATTCCATGTAAAGAGAAAAAAGTCTGGGGAAGTCAGACTAAAACAAAGCAATATTACCAAACGCGGAACCATGAAATATGTATAAACCATAAAAACGGGCTCTCCGTAAAAGTACTTGCTACTACATATTCTCTTTCAGAAAAGAGTATACAAAGAATCTTAAGAACCACTTCCGAAACGCAATTAAGTGTTAAACCGAAAAGTTTCTAAAATACTAATATATAATTTGATGGAGAGTTGTTTCCTGCCGGAAACAACTCTCTTCATTTACATCCTTTTCAATTTCCCTAACAGCGTCCGAACCGGTGTATACAGCACCATCATAATTACAAAATTTGCGATGCCGTGAATGATATCAAAGGGAATGCCTGCCACCCACCAGTTAAACGCCATGATAAGACCGCTCTGAATACCACCGTCCACCGTACCGATTACTATGTAGGGCAGCGAACAAAAAGCCCCATAGAACAATCCAAAAAATCCTGATAGAATGCTGTAAAACCATATAGAATCATTCTTTCTACACACATACACTATCAAAGCAAGGGCCGGCCATACATACATATACATAAAAAGCCATGTATGAATGCCGTGTATGGAAATTTCGATTAGGATAAATACAATGATAGAATAGATAACTTTCGGGCCGAAAAACAGTGTGAACATAATGACCCAGAAAGTAACCAGTTCCACGTTGGGTATAAAGTTCAACATCAACTTACTGACTTCGATAACCGCAGTCATCATGCCAATCAGCGCAATATCCTGTATGCTGAGTTTCATTTTATTCTGTCGTATACACTTCATACTTAATTACAAACGCATCTCCGTCTTCAACAGGCTGGCTGCTTGCTCCATAGTTACAGTAACCACCATTTACATAATAGCTCCAGTAAGCATTGCCTGTGTTAAAGTCTGCAGTCACACCATTGATGGTAGTGATGGTCAGACCATAAGTAGGGTCTTCATATCCGGAAAATTCCAGTCCCTCAGCATCATCCATGGCACCTTCCAAGAACTCTGCATCTGTGTTCACTTCGTAAACCGTACTGTTCTGTGCGTCATCAATGATTTCGATGGTAATAGCTTTCGCACCTGCAACAGGTTTTTCCCTGAATACAAAGAATACGGTTGCCAGTATTGCAACTACTGCCAATAGTGCTACAATACCGAAAATTAGTTTTTTGTTACTTTTTTTGTTTTGATTTTCTGCCATTTTTTCTCCTCCTTGGCGTGTTTTTGAATACAGGTTTCAGAATGTCCGCAGGTTTGTGCGCCAATCCTTGCAGCACTAAAAAATCCCCTTGTGAAATCACAAGGGGATTGGAGAATTTTTCTGCATCATAATCCGATAGGTGCAAATCGTCGATTTATGGACTCCTGTTTTTGAAAAGTTGCCCTAGGACCGCTCCCATATCGTTCTATGCGTACAAAACCAATTCCTCGTGGTTTATCTGTACCGGTCCATAGGCAGGTCTTCTGACTTTAAGATCATTGCCCCATTCCGCCTTCCCGGATTGCTCCAGTGGCGTTTTGGAATGTGACTCCCTTATTACAGCGACGAGATCGTGCAGGACTTACACCTGCTTCCCTTTTCACCGGATCCGAAGGCTTATCCTTCCATCCGACACCTATAGCCGCCTGTATTCAGTTTTAGTATGTTACTGCACGAGTATAGCACAGCAATCCTAATAATGCAAATGATTTAAGACATCTCTAATCCTGCTTATATTCCATTAAATCGCCGGGCTGACACTCCAGTACTCTGCATATAGCATCCAGTGTCTCAAAACGGATTCCCTTCATCTTGCCGGTCTTTAAGTTGGATAAATTAACATTGGTCATGCCCACCTGTTCCGCAAGGTCATTGAGGGATATCTTGCGGTCCGCCATCATTCTGTCAAGTCTTACTATAATAGCCATATTTCCTCTCATTCTGCCACTTTTGCGGCTCAAATCAATTATGCAATCGAATCCATTTCATCCTGTAACTCGTTTCCATAATAAAAGATTTCGGAAACAATACCCACTATCGCACCTGCGATTCCAAAAAAGATATCATCCATCTCAAGTGATAATTGGAAAGTTGCATTGGGATCAAAAAATCCTGCCAAAGAGACTACAAGCATCGGAACAAATGCGCAACAAATGGTTATGATTGCCATAATACGTAACTTAGTGCAGTTTGCTTTTGTAAAAGGTTTTCCGTTTTTCTGAATCTCACCTAAAATCAGCGCCAACAAAACAAATACAACTGCTAACAGCATACCACGTATTCCATCTCCTAATGTAAATGCGGGGGATTCCTCAAAAACAACTCCGGCTGTGTTTGCATCCATAAACATCTGTAATGAAGTCATTACATTTGCCAAGCCTACAATACCGATAAACCCTCCGATTACCCAAGTGCAAATACCGTTTCCTCTTAATCTCTTCTTTAAACTTTCTACTTTCTTATCTGTCATTTTCTTAATCTCCTTTTTCTCTTTTCTGGTTTATTGTTTTGAAATTTATATCACCGGTTGATAGGTACACTATAACATGTGTTTTAAATCATGTCAACAACTTTTTAAAGTATTACTTTAAATTTATTAAAGAGTACTTTAATCCACTGAAAGGCGAGGGTAATGCCTGAATCCAAA
>JAZNNL010000002.1:0-25277 GCA_045580245.1 Lachnospiraceae bacterium | reverse complement strand
CCCCGCCTGGGCTTACGGGTTCCCTGAATTATCAAAGAATCATAAGGAAGCAATTAAAACCGGTAAAAGAATCGCAGTTCCCGGATGTTATGCAACAGGATTTATTTCCTTAGTATATCCTATGGTGGCAGAAGGTATTATGCCTGCAGATTATCCGGTCAGTGCCTTTGGACTTTCCGGTTACAGCGGCGCAGGAAAGAAGGTCATTGCTGCTTATGAAGCTGATGAGCGTCCCGCAGATTACGATGCGCCCAGGGAATATGCACTTACCCAGCAACACAAGCATTTAAAAGAAATGAAGAAGATTACGGGACTTTTCCGCGAGCCGTTGTTTTCTCCCATTATTTGTGATTACTACAGCGGTATGGTGATGTCAGTTCCGCTATATACGCATATGTTAAAGGGAGAGCAGAATGTAGAATCCGTACATAAAATGTTCTGTGATTTCTATGCAGGTCAGAAATTCGTGCAGGTAATGCCTCTTGATGCGCAGGCAGGTGAAGGCAATATGCTTGCAGGAAATGCCTGCTCCGGCTTTGACGGACTGAAGATTTTCGTAACCGGTAATGAGGAGCGGATTGTGCTTTCTTCCCAGTTTGACAATCTTGGAAAAGGTGCATCCGGTGCAGCAATCCAGTGCCTGAATATTGTACTTGGCTGTGCGGAGGATAAGGGACTGCAGCTGTAGGAAATATGATTATGAATGAACTGATACATACTACAACTTTATATGACGATATTCCTTCCCCAGAGGGAAGATTAGAAAAGGAAATGGCAGTTTACAGACTGCTTACAGAGCTTGAAATTCCTTATCTGCGGATAGACCATGAGGCGCTTGCCACTATTGAAGCCTGCCGGGGTGTGGATGAGATTTTGAATATCAGTATGTGCAAGAATTTATTTCTATGCAATTCACAGAAGACGGTATTTTACCTTCTGTTAATGCCGGGAGAAAAGAAATTCAAAACAAAGGAGCTTTCGAAGCAGATTGGAAGTGCCAGACTTTCCTTTGGCCAGGCAGAGCATATGGAGGAACTTTTAAATATCACGCCCGGTTCCGTCAGCATTATGGGACTGATGAATGATAAAGAGGGCAGAGTGAACCTGTTGATTGATGAAGATGTGCTGAAGGAAGAATATATGGGATGTCACCCTTGCGTGAATACTGCGAGTCTGAAGGTGAAAACGCAGGATGTGATAGAGAAATTTTTGCCCTATGTAAACCATTCTTACAGAGTGGTACAATTAACTGGAGAAGATTAAAAAAGAAAACAGCAGTAACAGATAAAAGAGGATGTATATGACAGTAAGAACAATGACCATAGAAGACTATGAAGGTGTCTATGCTCTGTGGATGACAATAAAAGGCTTCGGTATGAGAAGCATTGATGACTCCAAGGAAGGCGTTGAGAGATTTCTTAAGAGAAACCCTGAGACCAGCGTTGTGGCGGTGGAAAATGGTGAAATCGTAGGCGCAATACTTTGCGGACACGACGGAAGACGAGGTTGCCTCTACCATGTATGCGTAAGAGAGGATATGCGTATGCGTGGCATCGGTAAAGCGATGGTAGTGTTCTGCATGGAGAAACTTAAAGCAGAGCAAATCAGCAAAGTGTCCCTGATTGCCTTTACCATAAATGATATCGGAAATGCATTCTGGAGACAGATTGGCTGGACAAAGAGAGAAGATTTGAACTATTATGATTTTGTATTAAATGAGAAAAATATCACAGAGTTTAACAAATAGAAAGGACAAATACTATGAAAGTGATCGAAGGTGGCGTAACTGCCGCAAAAGGATTTAAGGCAGCTTGCGCTGAAGCAAATATTAAATACAAAAACAGAACGGATATGGCGATGGTGTATTCCGAAACGCCCTGTGAATGTGCAGGTACTTTTACTACCAATGTAGTGAAGGCAGCATGCGTACAGTGGGACCAGAAGGTTGTGTATTCCGGTGAGCCGATGCAGGCGGTAGTAGTAAATTCCGGTATTGCCAATGCATGTACCGGCAAAGAAGGCTTTGATGCCTGTGAAGCCACTGCAAAGGCAGTAGAAAAAGAACTGGGGATTCCCTATACCAATGTGGCGGTAGCATCCACCGGTGTTATCGGTATGCAGTTACCCGTAGAGAAACTGGTAAACGGTGTTGTAGCTATGAGTAAGACACTGGATGACAGTTTAGAGGCAGGTACCGCAGCAGCAAAAGCCATTATGACTACGGATACTATCCATAAAGAAGTAGCAGTTGCCTTTGAAATTGCAGGAAAAACTGTGACACTGGGTGGTATGAGCAAGGGCTCCGGCATGATTCATCCCAATATGTGTACCATGTTAGGTTTCCTGACAACAGATATTTCCATTGAAAAGAGCTTATTGCAGGAAGCGTTAAGTGATGTGGTAAAGGATACCTTCAATATGATTACCGTAGATGGAGATACCTCTACCAATGATACCCTTTTGATTATGGCAAACGGACTGGCAGAAAACGCAACCATCACTGCAAAAGGTGAAGAATATCAGACCTTTGTGGATGCACTGCGTTATGTATGTGAATTCCTGGCTAAGAAAATGGCAGGAGACGGAGAAGGTGCCACTAAGCTTTTTGAGGCAAAGGTGGTAAATGCAAAGAGCAAAGAGGATGCAAGAACTTTGTCCAGAGCCATCGTAGGAAGCAATCTGTCAAAAGCCGCTATTTACGGATGTGACGCAAACTTTGGACGTTTCCTTTGTGCCATGGGTTACTCCGGTGCAGAATTTGACCAAAATGATGTAGAGCTGTTTTTTGAAAGCAGTGAAGGCCGCTTACAGGTATTTGATAAAGGAACCCCCCTTGCATTTGATGAAGATTTGGCGGTAAAAATCATGAAGGCAGCAGAGGTTACCGTTTTTGTGGATATGCATGAAGGCAGTGAGGAAGCTACCGCATGGGGATGTGACCTGACTTACGACTATGTAAAAATCAATGCGGATTACCGCTCATAGGATTGTTGGGAGAAGCAGATATTCTACTCATGCAGACGCGCTCTCGCTCCATATCCGCGTAGCCGTACTAAGCTCGATAATACCTCGCTAAGTACGGACGTGGATAAAGGGTCTTTATGAGTAGAATACTGCTTCAAGAAACAAGCCTATGAGACAGACAAAATAAAGGAGAATATAAAATGGATAAGAATATGGATACTTTGTTACAAAAAGCGGAGGTGTTGATTGAGGCGCTTCCTTATATACAGCACTTTAACAGAAAGATTATTGTGGTAAAATACGGCGGCAGTGCTATGAGCAACGAAGAGTTGCAGAAGAATGTCATTAAGGACGTTACCCTTTTAAAACTGGTAGGTTTCAAGCCCATTATTGTACACGGTGGCGGTAAAGAAATCAGCCGCTGGGTAGCAAAAGCCGGAAAAGAAGCACAGTTTATCAACGGTTTACGTGTTACTGACGAAGAAACCATGGAAATTGCGGAAATGGTTTTGGGCAGAGTCAATAAGAACCTGGTTACCATGGTACAGGAACTGGGTGTAAAGGCAGTAGGTATCAGTGGTAAAGACGGTGGTCTGCTTCATGTAGAGAAAAAATATGCAGACGGTCAGGATATCGGTTTTGTTGGGGAAGTAACCAATGTAGACCCCAAGGTATTATATGACCTTTTGGAAAAGGACTTTTTACCTATCGTGGCACCTATCGGTCTGGATGACAATTTCCAGACTTACAATATCAATGCCGATGATGCGGCTTGTGCCATTGCAAAAGCGGTAGGTGCAGAAAAACTGGCATTCTTAACGGATATCGAAGGCTTATACAAGGACATCAACGATAAGTCCAGCTTTATTTCCAGACTCACTGCATCCCAGGCAGATGAATTGATTTCCGGCGGTTATATCGGCGGCGGTATGCTTCCGAAGCTGGGTAACTGTACTTCTGCAATTAAGAACGGTGTAAACAGAGTACATATTCTGGACGGACGTATCCCCCACTGCCTGCTTTTGGAAATCTTTACCAATTCCGGTATTGGTACTGCAATTGTAGCAGATGATGAAGAACTGTAGAAAAGAGGACGAAACCATGATGAAGGAATATATCGAAGAGGCGGAGAAAGCCCTTCTTCATACCTATAACCGTTACCAGATTGTATTAGATAAGGGCGAAGGCGTTTACCTATATGATTTGGAAGGCAAAAAATATCTGGACTTTGTGTCCGGTATTGCGGTATTTGCCTTGGGATACGGTAACGAAGCATATAACAATGCATTAAAGAACCAGATTGATAAGCTGATTCATACATCCAATTATTATTACAATGTACCTGCTATCGAAGCGGCAAAGAAACTGAAAAAAGTATCCGGTATGGACAGGGTATTCTTTACCAACTCCGGTGCAGAAGCCATTGAGGGTGCCATCAAAGCAGCCAGAAAGTATGCTTTCTTAAAAGATGGCAAGACGGATCATGAGATTATTGCCATGAACCATTCTTTCCATGGCAGAACCATGGGTGCACTGTCCGTAACCGGCAATCCCCACTATCGTGAGGCTTTTGAACCGGGTATCGGTAATATCCGATTTGCAGATTTAAATGACTTTGAAAGCGTATTGGCACAGGTAACGGACAAGACCTGCGCAATCTTACTGGAAACCGTACAGGGCGAAGGCGGTTTGTATCCTGCAGAAGAGAAATTCTTAAAGCAGGTACGGGCTCTTTGTGATGAAAAAGATATTTTACTTATTTTGGATGAAATCCAGTGTGGTATGGGCAGAACCGGTTACATGTATGCATGGCAGAAGTTTGGTGTGAAACCGGATATTATGACCACTGCAAAAGCTTTGGGTTGCGGCGTCCCTGTTGGAGCATTCTTAATGACCGAAAAGGTGGCTGCAAATTCTCTGGTGGCAGGTGACCACGGTACCACTTACGGCGGTAATCCTCTGGCATGTGCTGCAATCGATAAAGTCCTTGATTTATTTGAAGAGGACCATATAATAGAAAATGTAAGGGAAGTAGCACCGTATCTTCAAAAGAAACTGGATGAACTGGTAGAAAAATACCCTAATATTCAGGAAAGACGCGGAACGGGACTGATGCAGGGACTGGTTTTTGATGAGGCGGTGGGTCCTTATATTAATAAGGCAGTTGAAAACGGTTTGATTTTAATTAATGCAGGCACCAATATTATCCGTTTTGTTCCTTCTCTTGTCATTTCAAAGGAGAATGTGGATGAAATGATTGCTATTTTGGACAAATGTCTGCAGTAGTGTTCCATTAAGGAGAGTATATGACACGGAAACGAAAAATACTGACAGTGCTTTTGGTATTATGTGTGCTGGGCGGTTTGCTGTATGTAGGACTGAGCGGTATGCAGGTAAGTACAAAAGAACCTGAGAATCTGTTTTTTGTGGATGATAAAGAAACCATTTACTTTTGGTATTCTGATGACAGTATGACGGATTTTATTAATAGCGCAGCGGTTTCTTTCGGTGAATTACATGATGTACGTGTGATTCCGCAACTGGCATCCGATAATGAGTATCTGGAGGCGGTGAATGAAGCTTCTCTGCATGGTGAAAATATTCCGGATGCGTACATAATCAGTAATGATTCTTTGGAAAAAGCATATCTGGCAGGACTGGCATCGGTCATACGGGATGACAGCGGTCTTTGCACGATACAGAATTATCCCCAGACTGCACTATCGGCTGTTACATACAAGGATAATCTGGTAGCATACCCTTATTATTATGAAACCAGTGTGTTGCTTTATAATAAGACGTATCTGGAAGCATGGACAGCAGAGCAGTTACTCCGCCAGGAAGAAGGGGAACCTGCTGATGAATGGACGCAGGAGGATGGAATGGAAGATGCTGCGCAGACGGACGTGGAAGAATCGTTTTCCGATTCCGAAGAGAAACTGGAACTGACGCCGGAACAACTTGCGGCAGGTATTCCGTCCAATATAGATGAAGTGCTGGCTTTTGCTGACAATTATGATGCCCCGGAAAATGTAGAAGCGGTATTCCGATGGGATGTATCAGATATTTTTTATAACTACTATTTTATAGGCAATTATATGATCGTAGGCGGAGAATGCGGCGATGACATGGCAAATATCCAGATTTACAATTCTGAGACCAAAAAATGTCTCGAGATTTATCAGGCCCTGAATCAATTCTTTTATATTGAATCGGACTCTGTTACGTATGAATCCGTGGTACAGGATTTTATAGAGGGAAAGATTGTATTTACGGTAGCCACTACGGATGTACTAAAGAAACTGGAAACTGCCATAGAAGATGGCACCTTTGCATATGAATACGGTGTGGCCAGAGTACCGCAGCCCAGTGCGGATTTAAAAGGACGTTCTTTATCTGTTACAAGTTGTGTGGTTGTAAACGGATACTCGGAGAATAAGGATTTGGCGAATGCATTTGCTGCATATCTGACGGGCGAATATTACGGTGACCTCTATAATCGTACTGGAAAGGTTTCTGCGAATTTGTCCGCAAACCCGGATAACGAATACCTGGCTGTTTTTATGGAAGAGTATAAAAATGCAGATTCGCTTCCCAAGATGATTGAAACCAGTAATTTCTGGATTCAGCTGGAGGTTTTATTTTCCAAAGTATGGGAAGGTGAGGATGCGGATGAACTTTTAAGAGGTTTGGCAAACCAGATTGTAAATCAGCTGCAGTAGGCGTGCTGAGGACAATAGTGCGTTACAAACAATGGATTTTTTATGAATAGGAAACCAATCATCGGGAGATACTGATTGCATAAATTTGTGCAGGAGGTTTTTGATGATTGGTTTTTTGATTGCAGTAATATCGGGCGCATTGATGAGTGTGCAGGGCGTATTTAATACACAGGTTACAAAAACAAGCGGAATCTGGGTGGCAAATGCATTTGTGCAATTCACCGCTTTTTTGGTATGCATGGGAATCTGGTTATTCTCGGACAGAACTTCTTTTGCCACGTTGTTAAAAGTAGAACCCAAGTATATGTTGCTTGGAGGTGTTATGGGAGCGGGAATCACCTACACCGTAATCAAGAGTATGGAAATGCTGGGACCGGCAAAAGCAGTTATGCTGATTGTGGTAGCCCAGCTGATAGTGGCTTATGCCATTGAGTTATTGGGATGGTTTGGGGTGGAAAAGCAATCTCTTGAGGTTCGGAAAGTAATCGGTATGCTCATAGCCATTGCCGGTATTATACTGTTTAAGTGGAAATAGGGAAGAAAGAGGATGCCTGCATGCATTACAGAAAAATCTTCGCAGGAATTTTTAATTTATCTTGTAAAATCAAAACAATTATTTTACAATGATTACACGGTAAAGAGAGGCATTCCCAGACTGAAAGGAAAGGGAATAAATATGAAAAAGCAGAATATAGGTATTATGACAAAGACCCTGCTTGTTTTTCTTACAGGTTTACTGGGGCTTGCTTGCGGTTGCACCGCAAAAAGAGATGATGAGAGCCTTTTTGGCCTTATGGCAGATGTAAACGATGTAACGGTGCAGGATACGGTAGGCAGTATCGGTGAGGAACCGTCAACAGCTGCCGGGGGCGTTCAGGAGAAATCAACGGTATTTGTGCATATTTGTGGGGAAGTGATGTGCCCCGGTGTGTATGAGGTACCGGCAGAGAGCCGGATTTATGATGTTGTAATGGCAGCAGGCGGATTTTCGGGTGAGGCGTCTGAGGACTATCTCAATTTGGCCGCGCCTGTAAGCGATGGTATGCAGATCCGGATATTGTCGGAAGAAGAGGCACAAAAACAAAGACAGAAGCAGGTGAATGATGCAATGGGACTGATTAATATCAATACTGCTTCTGCGGCAGAATTATGTACTTTGCCGGGGATTGGAGAAAGCAGGGCAGAAGATATTGTGGCATATCGGACGCAAAACGGTATGTTTACCACGAAAGAAGAGATTATGCAGGTATCGGGTATTAAAGATTCCCTATACCGGAAAATTGAAGATAAAATTTGTATAGAGTAAAAGATACATAGGGGTAACGGGTGTATCGAAGAAGAGGAAAGGCACGGTGTAAGATGGGAAAGAGAGTATTGATTGTGGATGATGAAAAATTAATTGTAAAGGGAATCCGGTTCAGTCTGGAACAGGACGGAATGGAAGTGGATTGCGCTTATGACGGGGAAGAAGCGCTTACATATGCTAAAAATAACACATACGATATGATTTTACTGGATATCATGTTACCTAAAATTACCGGCTTTGAAGTGTGTCAGCAGATCAGGGAATTTTCCAATGTTCCTATTATCATGCTGACTGCAAAAGGGGATGATATGGATAAGATTCTGGGACTGGAATACGGTGCAGATGATTATATTACAAAACCCTTTAATATTTTGGAAGTAAAAGCCCGTATTAAGGCTATTATGCGAAGAACGGAATCGAAGGCAGCTGTTAAAGACAACACCCATGTTCTGGAAAGCGGTTCCCTGCGCCTGGACTGTGAGGGCAGACGGGTTTATATTGCGGGAAAAGAGATTTCTCTTACGGCAAAAGAATTTGAAGTGCTGGAACTTTTACTGCGCAATCCCAACAAAGTCTACAGTAGGGAAAAACTGTTAAAAATGGTTTGGGGAACGGATTATCCGGGAGATGTACGGACAGTGGATGTGCACATCCGAAGATTGCGGGAAAAGGTAGAAGGCAATCCCAGCGAACCGAAATTCGTCCATACCAAGTGGGGCGTAGGATATTATTTTTTAAACATGGAGTAGAATATGTTACAAAAAATAAAAGGACTAATTGGCAAAATTAAGCCTTTGCGAAGCTTGCGTGTAAGGTTGTTTCTGATTATTTTCCTCATAGGAACGCTTCCCTGTATTTTTATGCGTTACGGTATTGTGGATAATTATGAGGAACAGGCGGTGGCGCTTCGTACAACTGCGGTGCAGACCCAGTTAAAAATTATTGCAAATCATCTGATTACATACAATTATCTGCAAGGCAATTCTTCCGAGGTCGTCGGAGCGGAATTGGACATGTTTTCTAATCTGTATGATGGGCGTGTGCTCATTATCGGCAGCAATTTCAAGGTACTTAAAGATACCTACGGTATCAGTGAAGGAAAGATTATCATATCAGAAGAAGTAATGCGTTCTTTCGGTGGGGAAAGTCTTTCCAATTATGATGATACCCATGGTTACATAGAGATGACAACACCGATTGTTGAGACGGTGAAGGTGGTCACGGAAAACGGTGAGGTGGAGCAAACAGTAGTACGCGGTGTTATGTTAACCAGTACCTCGACGGATAATATTATCGCAACGATGGATGTGTTAAGCAGAAAATCCGGTATATTGCTGTCCTTGATGCTGATGATAATACTGGCAATTGCATTTGTGGCGTCCGTAATTTTAACAAAACCTTTTGCCCGGATTACCCAGGCAATTAATGAGGTGAAAGCAGGATATTCCAATAAGCCGATTTCGGTGCCGGACTATTTGGAAACAGAGCATATTGTAGATGCATTTAATCAGATGTTGGGGCGCATGAAGACCTTGGATGATTCCAGACAGGAGTTTGTTGCAAATGTATCCCATGAGTTGAAGACACCCATGGCTTCGATCAAGGTATTGGCGGATTCTTTGATGATGCAGCCGGATGTACCTGTGGAAATGTATCGTGAATTCATGGGGGACATTACGGATGAAATCGATCGTGAAAACCGCATTATTACAGACCTTTTGGCACTTGTAAAAATGGACAAAACGGCTTCTGATTTGAATATATCCGCAGTGAATATAAATGAGCTGGTGGAATTGATATGTAAGCGGTTACGTCCCATTGCCAGAAAGAAGAACGTGGAAGTGGTATTGGAAAGCATCCGTCCCGTGGTTGCGGAAGTGGACGAGGTGAAGATGACCCTGGTGATTTCTAATCTGGTAGAAAACGCAATCAAATATAATAGGGAACAGGGCTCGGTAAAAATTAAACTGGATGCTGACCATCAGGTATTTACCCTGGAAGTTACCGACACGGGGATTGGTATTCCGGAGGAATCTTTAGAGCATATCTATGAAAGATTTTACAGGGTAGATAAATCCCACTCCAGAGAAATCGGTGGGACAGGCCTGGGGCTGGCAATTACCAGAAATGCTGTGTTAATGCATAAGGGCTCCATAACCGTTACCAGTCTGGAAGGAGAAGGTACGGTCTTTTTGGTGAAGATTCCATTAACCTATATTGCAGAAGGGAAAGGTGTGGAATAAAGATGAAAAAGCAAAGGATTGTAATAATTTTTACAGCAGTACTGCTGATGTTTCAAATATTCGCCTTATCGGGCTGTGCTTCGGATGAGACGTTAAAAGATGAAGATGCACAAGTGGTTTACTACATTAATAATGCAGGTACGGGAGTAGAAGCACAGGCTTATGATATTATTTCTACCGAAACCGGTGCGCAGATAGAAGAACTGGTTTGGCGCCTGGGTGCTATCCCGGACAAACTGGAGTATAAGGCCCCGCTACAGATGGGATTTTCTCTTCTTTCTTATAGGGTGGAAGGAGAAACCCTGTATTTGGATGTCAGTGAAGAGTACCGTAATTTGAAACCGACTACCGAGGTTTTGGTCCGTGCAGCCCTGGTCAGAACGTTTTCGCAGGTAAAGGACATCAGATATGTGGCAATTACAATTGCAGGGGAGCCATTGTATGATGCCACGGGAGTTTTGGTAGGACTTATGTCAGCAGAACAATTTGTGGACAATGCCGGAAATGAAATCAATGCATATGAAAAAGTAAAGTTGAAACTGTATTTTGCCAATGAGGCAGGGGATGGGCTGGTGGTAACCGGCCGTACCGTGGTATATAATACCAATATTCCATTGGAAAAACTGGTATTGGAACAATTACTGATTGGACCCGGTGAAACAGAGGGGGATGTATATCCGACTGTAAATCCCGAAACCAAAATTGTCAGTGTAACAGTAAAAGACAATGTATGTTATGTGAATTTTAATGAGACATTTTTAACACAAATATATACGGTTACGCCACAGGTGGCCATTTATTCCATCGTGAATTCTTTACAGGAATTAACCAGCGTGAACAAAGTACAGATTACCATTAACGGGGAGACCGATATTATGTACAGGGAAAGTATTAGTCTGAACACGGTTTTTGAAAGAAATCTGGATTTGATTATTACACAGTAATGAAGAGTATGAACATATGAAAAGACCATTGTTTGCAATATGCCTGACAATTGTCTTAGGAGTGATGCTGTATCTTAAACTGTTTCCGGCCAACATCGCCGTTTCCTATGGAGATGTGGCCGGAGAAGAAGTCTGTTTAAGCGGTCAGGTATATGCGAAAGAATATCAAAAAGGACCGGAGGGTCCAATCTTAGTACTTTATCTAAAGCCGGAAGAACTCCGGTTTCAAAATCAAAATATTCCATTTTATAACAATTTTATATGTCAGCTGCAAAGCGAAGAAGAAGCCCCTTGTATCGGCACTGAAGTTTTGTTAAAGGGTATGCTTTATGAATATGAACCGGCTACAAATCCGGGGCAGTTTGATGCAAAACAATATTACGGTATACTGGGATTTTCAGCCAAAATAACGGACTGCCGCATAGAGATAATCCGAGGGAAATGCAATATACTGAAAGAAAATTTATGGAAAGTGAAGTGTTATTTTTCAGATGTGATTGACGTAATTTTTCCGGAAGAAACGGCGTCCTTTTTAAAAAGCATGCTTTTGGGAGATAAGTCCTGTTTAGATAATACAGACAAGGCATTATACAGGGAAGCGGGTATATTACATATTCTTGCAATTTCAGGTTTGCATATATCGTTTTTGGGAATGGGCTTAAACAAACTGTTGCGCAAAATATATATACCGGTTGTGCCGTCAGCACTTATCAGTGGTGCAGGGATGGTTCTTTTTGGGCTTATGGTAGGGATGCCGGTATCAGCCATGCGGGCAATTGGTATGTTTTTGATAAGGCTGTTGGCTGATTGCACAGGGCGCACTTATGATATGCCCACAGCCTTAGGATTATGTGCAGCCACCATGTTATTGGAAAATCCACTCTATATGTATCATGCAGGATTCTGTCTGTCTTTTGGTGCAGTGGCAGGTGTTTGCTTGTTAAAACCGACGTTATTACGGATGGATAAAGAGACCGGCCCTTTTGAAGATGCTTTGGTTACTTCTTTGTCGGTGTCCCTTTTTACCCTGCCAATCCAGTTATATTTTTATTATGAAATACCGGTATATGCCATGTTATGGAATCTGGTGGTAATACCGCTTGCCGGTATATGTATGGGAAGCGGTGTTTTGGCAATAGCGGTATATATCTGTCAACCACTTGGGGAGTGGATAGCCCAAATGCCGGCAATGTGTACAAATGGCATTGTATGGTTATATGAGGCAGGCAGCCGTATCGTATCTGAAATACCGGGCAATACATGGAGAGCCGGAAAACCGGAAAACTGGCAACTTATTCTTTATGTATTTGTTGTAGGGATGACACTGTTTTTTAAAAAGTTAGAACCCCGTTACAAAGTTGGTCTTTTTTTGGGTGCAATCCTGCTGTTTGGTGCAGACATACGGGGAAATGCAGAAATAACATTTTTGGATGTAGGGCAGGGGGATTGTATTTGTATCCGGTTACCGGATGGAAGTAACTGGTTATGTGACGGAGGGAGCAGTGATGTGCATAAGGTGGGAGAATACCGTATAGAGCCTTACCTGAAGCACGAGGGGATAGAGGTGTTGGATGCAGTTTTTTTAAGTCATGGTGACAGTGACCATACAAATGGGGTAATTGCATTGTTGCAAAGAGATAGTGTAAAGATACGATTATTGGTGTTGCCTGCTGCAGAGGAGCATACATCTGCAGAATTCAAAGAAATCCTGTATCTGGCGAAAGAAAAAGGCATACCGGTTCTTGGGATAAAAGCAGGGATGGAATGGCAAACCGGTGAAGTCCGGGCGGTGTGTCTTAATCCGGGGAAAGAAGAACGGAAAGAGGAAGGAAATGCATCTTCGGAAGTGATATATCTTGCCTATAAGGAGTTTTCCCTGTTGTTTACCGGGGACGTAGGAACACGTGAGGAACAGTCCGTTCTTGAGACAATGGAGCTGAAAGAAATAGAAGAGGTAACGGTTTTGAAAGTGCCGCATCATGGTTCGCGGTATGCCTGTTCTGAAGAGTTCCTTACAAGAATCAATCCGAATTTTGCTGTGATTTCCTGCGGGAGAAATAATGCCTACGGACATCCCCATGCAGAAACACTGAACCGGCTTACACAGGCGGGAACGACAGTTTTTACTACCCCTGCATGCGGTGCAGTGACGGTCATAATCGGTGAGGATTTGCAGATAGAGACATGGAAATAATATAGTTCCAAGCAGCTACCCCGGTGTTGAAGCAGTAGTGAAAATGTGCTATAATCTAAGCAATATGGAAAGGTGGCAGATTTGTGCAACAGCTGAATGAAGATTTAAAAAGCGGACAATTGAAACAGGCGTATCTTTTGTATGGAGAGGAAGCCTATTTGCGGAAACAGTATAAGGATAAATTGCAGGCTGTCCTTTTAGGGGAAGGAGATGCAATGAACAGTCACTACTTTGAAGGAAAGGATATTAATCCCGGTGAGGTGATTGACTTAGCAGAAACCATGCCTTTTTTTGCAGAGCGCAGAGTCATTGTTCTGGAGAATTCCGGACTTTTTAAATCCGGTGGGGAAAAAATGGCAGAATATCTGACGCAACCGGCACCTACGGCCTATTTTGTTTTTGTGGAAAGTGAAGTGGATAAGCGGAGTAAGCTTTATAAACAAGTGCAGCAGTTGGGGAGAGCGGTAGAATTTTCCGTACAGGATGAACGCACATTAAAACGCTGGATTGCAGGTATTTTGAAAAAGGACAATAAACAGATAACAGAACTTACCGTAGAGTATTTCCTTGACAAAGTAGGAACGGATATGGAGAATATCCGTTCCGAATTGGAAAAACTGATTTGTTACACTATGGATAAAGAGGTTGTGGAACGGGAAGATATTGACAAGGTATGTACCAACCGTATCAGCAATCATATTTTTGATATGGTTACGGCCATTGGTGACAAGCAGACAGAGAGAGCACTGACCCTTTATTATGATTTGCTGGCGTTAAAAGAACCGCCTATGCGCATTTTGTTTCTGATAGCCAGACAATGTAATACATTACTACAGGTAAAGCAGTTAAAGAATAAAGGCTTTGATAATAAAAGAATTGGGGAAAAAGTGGGGCTGCCGGGTTTTGTGGCCGGGAAATATGTGACACAGGCGGCTAAGTTTAAAGAAAAGGAATTAAAGCGGGCCGTAGAGCGGTGCGTGGAAGCGGAAGAATCCGTGAAAACAGGCAGAATGAATGATACCATGAGTGTGGAATTGCTGATTATGTCGGTGTTATGAGGAGTAAAATATGATTAAGATACTGATTGTAGAGGATGAAGAACCGATTTCCAATTTGATAAGGATGAATCTGACCAAGGCGGGGTATCAGTGTAAATGTGCGTTTGACGGACAGGAAGCTGCGGATATGATGGCAGGTGGCAATTATGATTTGATTTTATTGGATATTATGTTGCCGAAGATAAACGGATATGAATTGTTAGAGTATGCCCAGAGTCTTAATATACCTGTGATTTTTATTACGGCCATGGGAACGGTGGAAAACAGGGTGAAGGGATTGAAAAAGGGTGCGGATGATTATATTTCCAAGCCTTTTGAAATAGTAGAATTATTGGCCAGGGTAGAAGCCGTGTTGCGTCGGTATAACAAAGCGGAACGGAATATACAGATACTGGATATCGAAATTGATACCTATTCCAGAGTGGTTTTGCAAAACGGGGAACAGGTTACCTTAACCTTGAAAGAATATGAGTTGTTGTTACTTTTTGTAAGAAACAAAAACATTGCATTATACAGAGATACCATTTACGAAAATGTATGGGAAAGCGAATATATGGGGGAAAGCAGAACCGTAGACCTCCATGTACAAAGATTAAAGAAAAAGTTGCACTGGGAAGATAAAATTGTGGCGGTATACAAGGTAGGATATCGTCTGGAAGCATAGGCGGATGTGAAAAAATGAAATTTTTCTGGAAAATCTTTTTCGCATTTACATCGCTTATAACGATTGTATTCAGTGTGTTTGGAATTTTGATGGTTACCCAGAGTTTTAGGACTTCCATGGAAAAGGAAATCGAAGAAGGAAACCGGGAAAACAGAATGTTCCAGCTGGCGTTTGAAGTAAATATGAACGCGTTGTCTGACAATTACCGTACAGAAAAAATAGTAAGAGATTTGGCTGAATCGGTGATTGGAAATCTGAACAATGAAGAATATTCGTATAAGCTTTATCGCGGAAAAAAGAATTTAATATATGAAAACACAGAGTATCGGCTGACACATGATTTGATAGAAACCATGGGAGAAAATACCTGTGTGTATCAGGTACTGGAAAATGAGGGAAGAAAGTACCTTGTTTTTGTGTGTAAAAGTATTATGAACGGCCGTACATATTATTTGGAAAGTTTTCAGGACATTACGGAAGTGTATGAAGAAAGAGCAGATTTTTATGCACAGTATAGAACGATTATGCTGGTTTTGATAGTAGTCAGCAGTATCATTATATTTATTGTATCCCATTTTCTAACCCGTTCGGTGGTGAATTTATCGGACGTTACCAGAGAGTTCGCGGATGGTGATTACAGGGTGCGGGCGGATGTAAGCAGTGAGGATGAAATCGGTACACTGGCTCAGGACTTTAATGTTATGGCGGATAATCTGACGCAAAAAATGGAGGAACTGACAGAGGCCGCAAGAAAACAAGAGGATTTTACGGCATCTTTTGCACACGAATTGAAAACACCGTTAACGTCCATAATCGGGTATGCGGATATGTTACGTACCATGGATATGGATAAAGAAGAAACCATGGAAGCGGCGAATTATATCTATTCTCAGGGAAAACGACTGGAAAGCTTATCTTTTAAATTACTGGAATTAATCGTAACCCGTAACCAGAACTATCAGTTTAAAATCATTCCCATGAAAGAATTGTTGGATGAGATTAAAGTGATTACGGCTGCCGGGTTGGAACAAAAGAAAATTTCCTGTCATATCAATGCGGCGGAAGGTGAGATATACGGAGAAAAAGATTTGGTGGTTTCCTTGCTTGTAAATCTGATAGATAATGCAAGAAAGGCATTGTCGGAAGGCGGAGATATCTGGCTCTCCGGAAGAGTGACGGAAGAAGGGTATGAGGTGGCAGTACAGGATAATGGATGCGGTATGCCCCAGGAAGAAATTGATAAGATTACGGAAGCATTTTATATGGTAGACAAATCCCGTTCCAGAAAACAGGGCGGAGCCGGTTTGGGTATGACGTTGTGTAGCCGTATTGTAGAGGTGCATGAAGCACGGTGGTATATCCGCAGTGAGGAAGGAAAGGGAACGAAAATCAGAGTGGTATTCCCTCCTATGGAGGTGTCGGATGAAGAATAAAAAGAAGCGGCACGGTTATATACTGGATTATTTTATTTGCATATTACTTGTAACAATTCTGGTATTAATTACATTTTTGCTGCCTGAGTTATACAGCGCCTATATTGATACTAAGGAATTAAACCGTATACAGGTTATGGAGCGTGAAGATTTTTCCTTTAAGGAACTGGTAGATATGACAATCCAGGAAAAAGTGCAGCAAATGATGGCAGCATTGGATGCCAAAAGTGAACTGCGCAGGACTTTGTATCTGGTGGGAGAGGATGCGGCAGATGCAGAACTTTTGGAAAGATTGCGTGAAGCATTGGACATTACGATGCAATATCAGATGTTGCCGGATATTTCTGCCTATGATTTAGAGAGAAACATTGTCTACGCAGAGTACTTCAATCTCAGTGACGGTATGCAGGAGGGAGAAGAAATTGCATTTTGGAATATCCGTTTCAGTGATTATGAGACCTTTGATTTTTCATTCCGTATCGATGCAACGGAAACGGTTATTTACCAGGCGGAACTGTATTGTATAGAAGTTTCGGAGTATTTAAAACACCTGACAGCCGGTGATGTAACACAAACAGAAGCATTAAATATGCAGTTTGTGGAAGGGTGCGAAAAGTATTATGAGGTAGACGGCTATGATATTCTAACTGAAAAATGGTCAGAAGAAATCGCCATAATGCTTGGGTATGAACGCGGTGAATATGCAGTATATAGGGACCCCTGCTTAAACGGTTATCTGAACTGGGAAGGAATACGTTGGGGCTTTGTACCTATGACGGTAGCATTAGAAAGAGGAAATACCGTAAATGAATGGGGATACAGAGGTATTGTAGGGTATTATGCGGATGTCTATGGTGTCGATATTTATGAGGAACCGATATCAGATACAAATTAAATTATCTGAAAAAATAAAGAAAAACAGGCTTTTTGATTGTCTTTTATGGGTGGAATATGTTATAATATATGCATGTTAAAGTGGCCTGATGAGAAGCAGGTCACCGGTTGGATTTATTAATATACGTCAGCAGAAGCGGTGTATTCTGTTCAAAAGCAAAAAGTAAGGGAGAAAAGTACTATGGCAGAAGACATGATGAAAAAATGGAAAGAGGATGCTGCGCATAAGGATGTGGGGGCGGACACTCTTGCAGGAAAGGCAGACGGTGAGGCAGAAAAGAAAACTGCTAAGATAAAGAAAGAGAAGCCGGCCAAGCCCAAAAAGGAAAAAGTACCAAAAGAAAAAATAAAAAAAGAAAAACTGCCGAAAGAAAAAAAGGCACCTAAAGGAAGTACACCTAAAACAACGAATATGAAAGAGAAGAAGACCGTGAAAAAAGGTTCGGGAATCCATCTGAGCCTGAAAGCGCAGTTAGTAATCGGTTTTGTGATTCCTGTTGTATTGGTTGCACTTATTGGGGTATATGCATACTCTACCGCTGAAAAGGGTATGGTTAAGAATTATCGTGAAACCACTTCCCAGGCGTTGTACATGACCATGGATTATATGGATTTCGGTTTTTCATCCGTATACACTAACGCATTGGAACTCTATAATGATGTAGATTTATTAGACTATATCAGAGGGGCAATGAGTGCGGAAGAAGCTACCACGTTTGCTAAGAATTATACGGCCATGCTGGTGGCAAAGCAGGTAGGTAACCAGTTTATCGAAAATATTCACGTCATTACGAAAGAAGGACTGCCGTCCATTACCTCTGCAAGTATGGAAAATACCAAAATCAAGGAAGGTTTCTATGAGACCTTGTTTGAACAGTGTGAGACGGTTATTAAGGCAAAGAAACGTGTTGAGAAATGGGCTACCGGCCATCCGATTATTGATGAGCAGTTCCAGCAGGATCCCGAGAAAACGGTGATTTCCCTGTTTATGCTGACCCAGATGAGTAATTCCTGTATTGTAGTGGATGTCAGTGCTGAAAATATTATGAACATTATGCAGGAAACCGGTTTTGGAGAAGGCAGTATCGTGGGATTTATTACTGCCGGCGGCAATGAACTGATTACAGGACTTTCCGCAGAAGGCGGTTGTGAAGTGCCGATTGAAGGATTTAGCTTCAAGGAGCAGGAATATTATAAGAATGCGCTTTCTGCAGAAGGCGTATATATGGAAGATGTAATGGTATCCGGTACTGATTATTGCTTTATGGCAACAAGAAGTGAGGAGAACAATTCCATGCTTTGTACATTGATTCCGAAGAGTATCATGATGACTGAAGCAAATCAGTTAAAACAGGCAGTGTTATGGTTTGTACTGGCAGCATGTGTAATTGTAGGTATCATTGGTGTGCTGATTGTAGTGGGTATCAGCCGGAATATGAACAGAATTACCAAGCGTCTTTCAAAAGTGGCTGATGGCGATCTGACAGTGGATATGACCATTAAGAACAAAACAGAATTTGGTACGCTGGCAGGACACATGGAAACAGTGGTTTCCAATACTAAGAATCTGGTTGCGAAGACTGTGGATATATCAAAGGATGTATCCGCTTCAGCAAGTAACGTTTCTATTGCAACAGGTATCTTAAGTGACGGTACCCAGAATATTCATGGTGCAATTGAAGAAATCAATATGGGTGTAAACCGTCAGGTAGAAGATGCGGAACATTGCCTGTTAAAGATGGATGAACTTTCCCAGGTCATCCTGACTACAGAACAGAGCGTTGTGGAAATGGGTGAACTGGCAGATGGTACCAAATCTATGATTGATGCCGGCAGCCAGAGTATGGATATGTTGATTGAGCATGCTGGCGAAACAGCCCGTATGACTGATCAGGTAGATGAAAAGATTGCGATGCTGGCAGCAAAATCAAAAGAAATTTCTACTTTTGTAAATACGATTAATGAAATTTCTTCCCAGACTACATTGTTATCTTTGAACGCTTCTATTGAGGCTGCAAGAGCAGGTGAAGCAGGTCGCGGATTTGCAGTTGTAGCAGAAGAAATTAAGAAACTTGCAGAAAATTCCATGCAGGCCGCAGGAGAGATTCGTAAAGTTGTCAATGTAATCAGTGAGATGACCGTTGTAACCAGAGAGTCTTCCGCAAATGCGAAAGTTGCAGTGGAAAAACAGAGTAAGATTGTAGAAGAAACCAGAGATAATTTTGCGGCAATGAACGATAGTATCAGCAAACTCTTAGAGAATGTGCAGACTGTTCAGGATAATATGCAACAGATGAGTAATGACAGAGGACAGACATTGGAAGCAATTGAAAGTATTTCCAGTGTAGTACAGCAGACTGCAGCTTCTGCAACGCTTGTAAATGAAACCGCTTCCCAGCAGATGAGTCAGGCAGAGTCTTTAAGCGAAGTTACTGACGAATTGCAGAAAAAGACAGAGGAATTGATGGAAGCTATCAGCCGGTTTAAGGTGTAAGGTTTAATAAATTCCAAAAGGATTTTAGAAAGTTTAATACTTATAGCTTTTTGTGACATAAGAAAAATAAGAAGGACTATTGTTAATAGTATAAACACTATTGGCAATAGTCCTCTTTGAATGAAAAAGTAAATGCAACAGCAACAAAAATTTTGCAATCATAGTTCATAAAAAGTGAGGAAAAATGAGCCCGGATGGGGTATAATAAGTAAAAACTGTTGGTTTTTGCTTAATGTTAAGCATGGCAAACAGACGGTATGCGATTTTTGTGCAAAAGTAATTGCAATGCCGTCTGGTGAGAGCACATATAATGCAGCTGCCTGATTACAGACAATGTATTAGTGTTTAAATAATGCCGGACTTAACGTCACTTCGTCGGGTGGGACCGGAGAAAGACTGAGCAATTCCAGCAGTTTTTTCTGTTCTTTACTCTTCATAAGAGAAAAGGGCGTTTTGTTATTCAACAGTTCTCTGGAGTAGCTGTTTAAATGACATACCATCAGATGAATGTCCTCCTGATTAAAGGATGCAAACGAGGTTCCTTTGGGAAGGAATCTTCGTATTAAGACATGATTTTTTTCAACGTGTGGTTTTTGCCAAGAAGCCATAGGGTCGCAGTAAAAAATATTTGTCCTACGGCAACCGTTTTCGGAGAATTCAAGAGCATCAGGATCCTTAAATTCTACGCCATTATCAGTCAGTATGACAGGAAACAGCTTGTGAAAAGTATCAACACCAAGAAGTCTGGTCAGGTAGTCGAAGATGGAAAGAACACATTTTTCTGTAGCACGAGCCATAAGAAACACCAGCATAAAATTAGACTCTGGGAAAATGAGAGTCAAGAGTGCTTTGGTGCAACCGCGGGCACTTTTTACAGTATCCATTTCAACTACGGGAGTATCGGGATACATTTCCATGAAAGCATTAAAATCAGCGTAAGAACGCCCTTGACGGTACCGATATTCCATGCGTGTATAAACCTTCTTTTTGCGGCGATTACGATACACAACCTTCTTTGGCAGGTCAGCATTTCGAACAGCGAAAGCACGGGAGTCAATGTAGTTGTACAGCGTGCGTTCAGATACACCGATTTCATCACGATGTGTAGCATAAATGTGATTCAGAGACTGGCCGCGTTTGATGAGAGGTGAAATAACCGCACCGATTCGCTGCAATTCTTCCGGCGTGGTGTGAAAGCCTTGGCGACTGGAAGAAAGCTCTTTGCGAGAAAGGGCATCTGCTCTAATCGCAGTGTAATAAGTATGGTTTTTGAGGCAACTTTTCATGGAAGGACACCCCGTGCATACATAAGGAGGCTTGTCTAAAAGTTTGCAGTGTGAAGATTCGTACTGCTTACAGATTTTCCTGCAGTCTGCATCAGAACAAAACTTACAGCGATCAATACAGGAGTAGGTAGGCTGCGTGTAGCAAATACGGTTACGTATGCAGGAAAAGTAATGAACGCATTCCCTTGAGTTGTCAGGTGGTTCCTTGTTGACAAATACCCGGTGTTTCAGAACTTCACGTGAAATGGTAGAGGGAGAACGTTCAAGTTTCCTGGCTATAGATGCAAAGGTCATATCCTGAGCAATACATTTTTCTATTATGGCCCTTTCGGAAAGCGTAAGATGTTTTTTCATGGAAACTCCTTTCTTAATCAGGCAGCTGCAAGAATATTTTACATGAAAATGGAGGGTTTGCAGAAGTAAATGCAAGTTTGCAAGGTCATATATAGAGAAAAAGTTGCATTAAAAATTGCAATTAAAGGGCTGGTATTGAGCGGAACTGTACCATTAAACGTACACATCTTTCTATACACTAGTATCATCAAAGAAAGGTGGTACGTATATGAAAGGTTATGTGACAGCAAGTGGATATATGGGATATGTGGATGGACAATACATTTTGTTTGCCAGCGAAGAAGATTACAGAGAGTATGTTAGTGCGGCGTAAAACAGAAATCTAATAAAAAGCTGCCCCGGATAAAAAACATTGTGAAAAGTGCAAAAAAACAGATAGAATATTGTACAAATCAAGGTAAAATTGTTGTAAAAAGACAAAAATTGTTATATAATATTTTTACTTAGTTCCCATGGAACATTTACAACATAATTTACAGTCAGGGGGTTGCATTTATGAAGAAAAGCAACAAAGTTAGTTTTGTACATTCGATTGTAGCAAAAGTGCTGGCATGTATTTTGCTGGCAGTAGTAGTGACTTGGGCATTGGAAGTATGGATTTTTGTGCCCATGATTAATGAAAATATTGAAAATAGTACAGAAAGTTATATGTATGATATGGCTGTTGTATATGGTGAAAGACTGGAACAGGAGATTGCCCTGGCAGGTAAGGACCAGGCTTTGGCAACGGCTTCTTTGGATGCCATGTTCGGCGATGTCAGCATTAAAGGTGCAGAATCCAGCTATGTATACGTAACAGACGGCGCAGGAAATATGCTTTATCATCCGTCTGCCGATAAAATCGGAAAACCTGTTGAAAACGATATGGTGAAGGCTATTGTAACTTCCATTGGTACCGGTACCATTCCGGAACCTGCAATTGGTACATATGTATTTGAGGGAAATGCAAAATATGCTTCTTCTTATGTAGGCGGTAGCGGAAACTTCATTTTGATGATTTCTGCAAATGAAGAAGAGATTTTTGCAGACGTGCAGACCATGATGAACAAGTCTTATGTTATGGGTGCGCTGTTGCTGGTTGTTTGCGGTGCTATCGGCTTTGTGCTTGCAAAAATGGTAGTAAAACCTATTAACATGTTAACCAAGAGCGTGTTAAAACTGGCAGACTTAAACTTTGCAAAAGATGCTACACAGGAAAAACTGAGCAGACGTAAAGACGAGACCGGTCAGATGGGTCGCGCATTAACGACCTTACAGACAGAACTGGTAAAAGTTGTAACCGATATCAAATCACAGAGTGCTTCCTTATACGAGGCGGCAGAATATCTGAATGTGAATACCGAGCAGACCAGTGAAACCGTAAGCCAGGTAGAAAAAGCAATCGGCGAAATTGCAGACGGTGCAAACTCACAGGCAGAAGAAACACAGAAAGCAACCGAAAACATTATTCTCATTGGTAACATGGTAGAAGAAGCCAGTGCTGAAACCGCTAAATTAAACGAAACAGCGGATAATATGCAGCAGGCGGGTGTGCAGGCAATGGATACCTTAAAACAGCTGGATGCTACCAATATCAGAACCAGGGAAGCAATTGACAGAATTTATGAGCAGACCCATACCACTAATGAATCTGCATTAAAGATCAGAGAAGCAACCACAATTATTACTTCTATTGCAGAAGAAACCAACCTGTTATCCTTAAACGCATCTATCGAGGCGGCAAGAGCCGGTGAGCAGGGACGCGGATTTGCAGTTGTTGCATCCCAGATTCAGAAGCTGGCTGAACAGTCCAATGAATCTGCAAGATTGATTGAAGAAATTACCGATTCCCTGATTAAGGATTCCGAAGAGGCAGTTGCAACCATGGACGGTGTAAAACAGATTATCACTGAACAGAGTGCAAATGTGGAGAAGACCGGTACCGGATTCGAAGAAGTAAAGAAGGGTATTGATATTTCCTTAGAAGGTGTGAAAGCGATTTCTGAGAGTATGGGTAAACTGGATGAAGCCCGTATTAATGTGGTAGATGTTGTACAGAATCTGACCGCAATTGCAGAAGAAAATGCGGCAGGTACCGAGGAAACCTCTGCTTCTACTACTGAAGTGGCTGCAATCGTACAGAATATGGCTGAACAGGCAACTACCTTAAAAGAGGTTGCAGGTCAGATGGAAGAATCTGTAAGCGTATTTAAAATGTAAATGTTAATAAAAAACAACGTCCTGAAAATGGGCGTTGTTTTTATGTGAAAAAAGGTGTATAAATTAATACGTGAAAAAATAGTAAGTGAAAATGGATAGGCAGAAAAGGATTAATTAACAGAATGATTGAGAACTTTGAAAAAGAATTGTTTGATGAAACAGAAGAACTGCGTTATGAGGATGCGCATATAGACAAAAGGATTCTGCGGGCTGTAACAGAGATGGGATTTGAAAATATGACCCCTATCCAAAAGCAGGCAATACCGGTGCTTATGGAAGGAAGGGATGTAATCGGACAGGCACAGACCGGTACCGGAAAGACGGCAGCCTTCGGTATTCCTATGTTGCAGCGTGTTGAAGAGGGGGACCGTTCTTTACAGGGAATTATTTTGTGTCCCACCAGGGAATTGGCAATTCAGGCTGCGGAGGAACTTAGAAAGTTTGCCAAATATATGCACGGTATTAGAGTGTTGCCTGTTTACGGCGGTCAGGATATCGAGCGTCAGATTAAAGCACTAAAAGGCGGTGTGCAGATTATCGTAGGTACGCCGGGACGTGTGATGGACCACATGCGCAGACATACCATAAAAGTACAGAATGTAAAAATGGTAGTATTGGATGAAGCGGACGAGATGTTGAACATGGGCTTTAGAGAAGATATGGAGACCATTTTGGGGCAAATAGAGAACGACCATCAGACAGCACTGTTTTCGGCAACCATGCCCCAGGCGATTCTGGATATCACGGATGCCTATCAAAAGGAAGCAGTTACCATAAAAGTGACCAAAAAAGAATTGACAATCCCCC
Source organism: Lachnospiraceae bacterium (assembly GCA_045580245.1). Lineage (GTDB taxonomy): Bacteria > Bacillota > Clostridia > Lachnospirales > Lachnospiraceae > Acetatifactor. The sequence goes on along the minus strand of JAZNNL010000002.1, from coordinate 715 downwards.
TTATCAGACAATATTATTTTGTGGTGAAAAATATCTACAAAGAAGAAGTGATATGCAGACTGCTGGAGTTATATGGTTTTAAACGCTCCATTATCTTCTGTAATACAAAGAAGATGGTGGATGAGCTTACGGAGAATTTAAAGAACAGGGGAATACAGGCGGAAGGGCTCCATGGAGATATGACCCAGAAACAAAGGGATTTTGTTATGAACCGCTTCAAAAACGGTGGCTTGGAAATTCTGATTGCCACAGATGTGGCAGCCCGCGGTATCGACGTAGATGATTTGGAAGCGGTATTCAATTACGATATTCCCCAGGATATAGAATATTACGTGCACCGCATCGGACGTACGGGCCGGGCAGGCAAAGAGGGGATGGCATTTACCTTTGCTTACGGCAGGGATTTGTACAAGATTCGTGATATCGAAAGAGTCTGCAAGACAAAAATGACGGAGCAGAAAATCCCGAAAGCTTCCCAGATTATGGCTATTAAGATTGATAAACTGTTACAGACTGCGGCGGATAAAGCGGGAGAGAGTGATTTGGCCGGTTTACAGGAAAAACTGGAAGATAAGCTGGCAGAACTGGAAGCAGACCCTATGGAAATCTTAACGGCACTTGTGAAAATGCAGGTGGGTGAGGATTTGCAGGAAATTGTGGCAGAGGAGCCCGGAAGGCGGAAACAAGGCCACAGAGACGGTTCAGAGCGCAAGGA
>JAZNNL010000001.1:0-10224 GCA_045580245.1 Lachnospiraceae bacterium | reverse complement strand
AGAAACAATAGCTGCGGCAGTACAGGCTATAGACAACAGTGGCATCTTAAAGTAGAAACCGGCAAATCCGGGATATAAAATACAGGTCGGAAAAATTTTTCCGACCTGTATTTTATATTCAGGATTTATTGGTTTCTACCTCTATCGGAAATAATAACAAAAATTACCATGCAAATTTGGCAATTATTTTGAGTAACTTCCGTTGACTTTTGGTCATACTTTTCTTATACTGATAATACACACTAAATATTGTGGCGAAAAATGAAACGACACCATATATTGTACAGAAACGACACTGATGTCAATGAGCCGGTATAAGCGAATTTACCGTGTTTTCAGGAGGAAATAGGATGAGTATTGAAGTAGAACAGGTTGGAAATGATACCACAGATTACGGCGCAGAGTATAAAACCAAGTTAAATGTAAAGGTAATCAAGAAGGACGGCAGCAAAGAGTTATTTAATGTCCAGAAGGTGGTAAGTGCTGTAGGAAAAAGTGCGTATCGTGCTCTTACGAAGTTTACCGAGGAAGAGAAGAGACATATTTGCCAATATGTTGTGGAGAAGGTAGATGAACTGGAGCAGGAAGAAATTCCCATTCCTGTTATGCACAATATTGTGGAAAGTGCCCTTGAACAGGTTAAGCCTATTGTTGCAAAAAGCTACAGGGATTACCGGAACTATAAGCAGGACTTTGTACGTATGCTGGATGATGTATATAAGAAAAGCCAGTCCATTATGTACATTGGCGATAAAGAAAATGCAAATACGGATTCTGCACTGGTTTCTACCAAAAGAAGTCTTATTTTTAATCAGCTGAATAAGGAACTTTATCAGAAGTTCTTTATGACAACCGAGGAGATTCAGGCATGCCGTGACGGTTATATTTATGTCCATGATATGTCAGCAAGAAGAGACACCATGAACTGTTGTCTTTTTGATGTGAAAAATGTGTTGTCCGGCGGCTTTGAAATGGGCAATATCTGGTATAACGAACCCAAAAGCCTGGATGTGGCATTTGATGTTATCGGTGATATCGTTTTAAGTGCTGCAAGCCAGCAGTACGGTGGATTTACGGTGCCTGAAGTCGATAATATTTTAGAGCCCTATGCAGAAAAATCATACAAAAGATCCATTGAAAAATATACCCGTCTGGGATTGGATGCAGACACTGCCGAAGCAGAGGCATATGCGGATGTGGTAAGAGAATTTGAACAGGGCTTCCAGGGCTGGGAGTACAAGTTTAATACCGTTGCAAGCAGCCGTGGTGACTATCCGTTTATTACTGTAACAGCAGGTATCGGAACCGGTCGTTTTGCAAAGCTTGCAACCATTTCCATGTTAAATGTCAGAAGACGCGGACAGGGCAAGAAAGAATGTAAGAAGCCTGTTTTATTCCCTAAGATTGTCTTTTTATATGATGAAAATTTACATGGACCCGGCAAAGAGTTGGAAGATGTGTTTGAAGCCGGTGTGAAATGTTCTGCAAAAACCATGTACCCTGACTGGTTGTCCTTAACCGGAAAAGGATATGTGGCCAGCATTTATAAACAGTACAAAAAAGTTATTTCTCCTATGGGATGCCGTGCGTTCCTTTCACCATGGTACGAAAAGGGGGGTATGCATCCTGCGGATGAAAAAGATTCTCCTATTTTTGTAGGTAGATTTAATATTGGTGCGGTTTCCCTGCATTTACCCATGATTCTGGCAAAATCCAGACAGGAGAGCAGAGACTTCTACGAAGTGCTGGATTACTATTTACAGTTAATCCGTCAGTTGCATATCAGAACTTACGCATATTTGGGAGAGATGCGTGCTTCCACCAATCCCCTGGCTTATTGTGAAGGTGGCTTTTTAGGTGGAAATTTAAAGCTGACGGATAAAATCAAGCCATTATTAAAAGCGGCTACTGCAAGCTTTGGTATTACTGCTCTGAATGAATTACAGGAATTATACAACGGTAAATCATTGGCAGAAGACGGTCAGTTTGCAATTGAGGTAATGGAGCATATTAATGCCAAGGTAAATGAGTTTAAAGAAGAAGACGGCAACCTGTATGCGATTTATGGTACTCCTGCAGAAAATCTTTGCGGATTACAGATAAAGCAGTTCAGAAATAAGTACGGTATTGTGGAAGGCGTATCAGACAGAGAATACGTAAGTAATTCATTCCACTGTCATGTGGCAGAAAAATTGACCCCCATTGAAAAGCAGGATTTGGAAGACCGTTTCTGGAACTTGTGTAACGGTGGTAAGATTCAGTATGTGAAGTATCCTATTGACTACAATATTGAAGCAGTCAAGACTTTGGTCAGACGTGCAATGGATATGGGATTTTATGAAGGGGTAAACCTTTCACTGGCATATTGTGACGATTGCGGACATCAGGAACTGGAAATGGATGTATGTCCTAAGTGCGGAAGCAGAAACTTAACAAAGATAGATCGTATGAACGGTTATCTGTCTTATTCCCGCGTACACGGTGATACCAGATTAAATGAAGCCAAAATGGCGGAAATTGCAGAAAGGATTAGCATGTAAAGTGTGAAAAGTTTCACACCGGAGAATCGCAGGAGCGATTCTCCTCATGTATGTATATAAAAATGAGATATCATAATATTACCAAAGATGATATGTTGAATGGCGACGGACTCAGAGTTGTCCTTTGGGTGGCAGGCTGTTCCCATTGTTGTGAAAAGTGTCAGAATCCAATTACGTGGGATCCTAACGGCGGACTTCCCTTTGACGAAGCTGCTAAGCAGGAGATATTTGAACAGTTAGACAAGAGTTACATTTCCGGTATTACTTTTTCAGGTGGGGATCCGTTACATCCTGCAAACCGTCTGGATGTCAGAAATCTGATGGCTGAAATTAAAGAAAAGTATCCAAACAAGACAATTTGGCTCTATACCGGCGATTCATGGGAAAATATATTATACTATCCTATGATGAAATATGTGGATGTAGTAGTAGACGGTGAATTTAAATACGAGGAGTTAGACCAGAAGTTATTGTGGAAGGGCAGCAAAAATCAGCGCGTGATTGACGTAAAGAAAACCCTTTCCCCAGAGAATACGGATCCTGTTGTGCCCATACTGCATTGCGGAGACTACAAATAGGTTGCGAGTATGGAAAAGTACCTGATACGGGTACTTAAAATACCTAACGAAAGATTGAGAGAAAACGATGAAGCGAGTAGCACAGTTTTTAAAAGTAAGTAAAGAAAATTTTATAGATGCCATGCGGGAGGATTTTCCGGAATATACCCAGGAAGACATTGCGGATATGTATGAGTCGCTCCCGTTACCAAAGCGTGCAACCAAAGGAAGTGCAGGATATGATTTCTATGCACCCTTTGCATTTTCCCTTCCGCCCGGAAGTACCATTAAGATTCCTACCGGCATCCGTTGTAAAATGGATGAGGACTGGGTATTAAAGCTTTATCCCAGAAGCGGACTGGGTTTTAAATTCAGATTACAGCTTAACAATACCGTAGGCATTATTGACAGTGATTATTTTAATTCTGACAATGAAGGGCATATTTTTGCTAAGATTACCAATGATTCCAACGAAGGGAAAACGTTAGATATCGGCGCAGGAGCCGGTTTTATGCAGGGTATCTTTTTAGAGTACGGTATTACGGTGGATGATGATGCGGATGGGGTTCGAAACGGTGGATTCGGCAGTACCACAAAGCAGTAATTGTCAGAAATCAATTCTAAATCATGTATAGGTAACTCCTTTTTCGGCATACTAGTTTTAGAAATGTCCGGGAAAGGAGTTTTTTATGGGTAATATTTTAAATGGCAATGAAAACGGAAACGGTAGAATGTCGGCCTCTCTTATGGAGAATATGGCATATTTGAATGAAAAACTGGCTTTGGATGTCAGTTTTGATTTGGTATATCGTGTGATTCATGTAGGAGAGAAGGAAGCGGCAATCTATTTTATTGATGGATTCTGTAAAGATGAAATTATGCAGAAGCTGTTGCAGAACTTTATGTCTATACCCAAAAAAGAGATGCCTGCGGATGCCCATGAAATGTGTAAGAAATACGTTCCGTACATTGAAGTGGATTTGAAAACGGAATGGTCGGATATTATTTATTCACTGTTATCAGGTGTTTTTGTATTACTGGTAGATGGATATACCCAGGCAATCTTAATTGATTCCAGAACGTATCCTGCAAGAAATGTTTCGGAGCCGGATAAAGATAAAGTGCTTAGAGGTTCCAAGGACGGCTTTGTAGAGACCATTGTGTTTAATACGGCTTTAATCAGAAGACGTATCCGCAGCGCAGATTTGCGCATGGAGATGATGAGTGCGGGTAAGACTTCCCGTACGGATATTGCCATTTGTTACATGGATAGCAGGGTGGATAAACAGTTTTTGGAGCAGATTAAGGAAAGAATCAGAAATATTCAGGTGGATGCCCTAACCATGAATCAGGAGAGTCTTGCGGAGTGCCTTTATAAAAGACGGTGGTTTAATCCGTTTCCAAAGTTTAAATATACGGAACGCCCCGATGCGGCTGCGGCACAGGTTTTGGAAGGAAATGTGGTTATTTTAGTTGATAATTCTCCTTCTGCCATGATAATGCCGACCTCTATTTTTGATGTGGTGGAAGAGGCAGATGATTATTATTTCCCGCCTGTTACGGGAACTTATCTGCGGTTGTCCCGGTTTTTGATTGCGGTACTGACTTTCTTTGTCACACCCACCTTTTTGCTATTGATGAATAATCGGCACTATATTCCGGAAGCGTTCTCTTTTATTACATTGCAGGAACAGGAAAATATACCACTAATCTGGCAGTTTCTGATTTTGGAGCTGGCAATAGACGGGTTAAGGCTGGCAGCCGTAAATACGCCGAATATGCTTAGTACACCCTTATCGGTCATGGCGGCAATTATATTGGGAGAACAGGCAATAACCAGTGGCTGGTTTAACGGAGAAGTGGTTCTATATATGGCCTTTGTGGCATTGGCGAGCTATACACAGCAGAACTATGAATTAGGCTATGCCCTTAAGTTTATGCGTATTCTTACGTTGATTTTAACCGCAATATTTGATATATGGGGATATATTGCAGGCGTTTTTATATGCATTATTTCCATCATTACCAACCGTACGATTTCTCACGAAAGTTATATCTATCCGCTGTGGCCGTTTAACTGGAAGAAATTAAAGACAAGACTGATAAGAAAAAGACTGCCGGATGCAAAATTATAAAAAAAGTATAAAGAAACCAACTTTGTAACAGTAAAGCATTGAAAAGTGAAAAAAATGGTGGTACTATGTAATAGTATTTAAAACTACGTGTTGTAATACAAAGGAAACGGAGGCTTTTCAATGAGTGATTTTAAGATTATTACAGACTCTACTGCAGATTTACCTGAGGAGTATTTAAAAGAGCATGATATTGATTGTATGAATTTGTGCTATATGATTGGCGGAGAAACTTACGGTGGCGAGACCGGTAAGGAGCTTCCCTGGAAAGAGTTCTATGCCATGATGCGTGGCGGAGAGATGCCAACCACTGCACAAATTAACCCTGAAGAAGCAAAGGAACACTTTAAGGCATGCATAGAAGCAGGTAACAAAAAGATTTTATATCTTGCATTTTCTTCCGGATTAAGCGGTACTTATAACAGCGGAAGAATCGCCGCAGAAGAAATCAAAGAAGAGTATCCGGATTGTGAGATTGTAGTGATTGATACTTTATGCGCATCTTTAGGGGAAGGTTTATTGGTAGACTATGCAGTAAAGATGAAAGAAGCTGGCAAGAGTCTTGCAGAAGTTGCTGCATGGGTGGAAGAACACAAGCTGAATCTGGTACATGTGTTTACCGTAGATGATTTGAATCATTTACACAGAGGTGGCAGAGTAAGCAAAGCGGTTGCCATTATCGGAACCCTTGTAGGGATTAAGCCTGTGTTGCACGTAGATGATGAAGGACATCTGGTTTCCTTGGATAAAGTCAGAGGACGTAAAAAGTCACTGATTCAGTTAGTAGATAATATGGAAAAACAAATGGGGTCTTATGCAGATAAAAATGACGTATTCTTTATCAGTCACGGCGATTCCTTAGAGGATGCAGAATTTGTGGCAGAAGAAGTGAAGAAACGATTCGGCATTCAGGAGTGTATTATTAACAGAGTTGGACCGACTATCGGTGCACATTCAGGTCCCGGAACCATAGCATTGTTCTTTATGGGTGATGTGAGATAATAGAATAGCGGTGCAGTGGCGTGGTTACAATATCGGTGAGAAAAAGTTTCCTTGCAGACTCGCTCTTGCTCCATGAGAAACGCAGCGGTACTAAACGCAAAGACCTCTCTACTAAACGTAGAGAGGCCTTTTTATTATCTTGTAATACGGATAAAATTGGCTTATGATATAAGTATACATATTATTTTATTGGCATTGTATATCTTGTTAAGCACATAAAGTACTTAGGAAAAGAGGGAGAGTTTATGAAAAAAAGAGTTAGACTTTTGATAGTTTGTATTCTTGCGTTAAGTCTGGCATTTGTTTTGGCGGCATGCGGTGGTAATAAGCCGAAGGTTACGGTGGACGAAAATGGTTTGGCTACATGGGAAGCCATGGAAGGTGCAACCGGGTATGAAATAGCGTTCGTTTATGAGGTGAACGGCACGCCTGTAAATGATGGTGCTGAAGTGATACAGGCTACGTCCGTACAGATTCCGGAAGGTTTTTGCCTTCACATACGTGCAGTTTACGAGGATGGTAGTTATAGTAATACCTGTACGACAGATTACTATGGTGAAAAGTATGTAGTTGAAGGAGACGACTATGAAGGCCCCGCTCCCGATATTCCGCAAATTTTGGTTGATGAAAACGGCCTTGCAACCTGGGAGCCAATTGAAGGAGCAATTGCGTATGAAGTGCTTTATGTGAAGAATGATAACGGTATGCCGCTTCAAGTATCAGCAGAAGTCATTACAGAAACTTCTGCACGGATTCCGAATGGTTATTGTTTGCATATACGTGCTGTATTTGAGGATGAAAACCGCATGGAAGGTTACGCAATAACAGAATATTTTGGAGAAGTAACTTTAAGCCGTAGCAACAATCCATATTATAACTATGATGTGGATTGGGAAGCCCTTTCTCAGTGGGAATTGGTATCTAACATAAATTTAGACAGTGTGGAAAAGAAAGAGGATGGAAGTGTTTGGTTTGAAGCATTAGGACCCGACGGCGAGGCTATGCGGTTTTGGGGAGAAGATATCACAATTGCAGAAGCCGGTATTACCTTTGGTAAAGACGGACGAATTATGGCTTTGGACGCTATCGGACGTATTTATAATGCGTATGTAGGTATTAGTGAGCCGGGGAATAGTGAAAATAATGTTTGTGTTTTTGGTGGTTATAATTTTAGCGGAAATAAGCATGCAGATGGTATAGAGGAAATCATGTCCAGTACCGGATTAGCGCGCAATACCAATTCGGGTATTGCAGAAGCAGGATATGAGTGGTATGACCTTGCGAATTTTCAGCCTAATTATGTAGGAATTGGGGCGTTGCCTTTTAATTATCCTGCAGGAGCAGGTATGAATAAGGATGCATTTACGCTTTCTACATACACCATTTGCTATGATGACAGTTCCTATCATACCGGCATCAGGGATATGGGACTCTATTTTGATGATTACGGAGCCCATATGGAAGGGCAGCAATACATGGTTGAAAAGGAAGGTCTGTATGATTTAGATGCAAAGGTTACTCCCTTTGCGTTAGCACTGGTGCCTGATTTGCAACATGAATTATATCCGTTGACTACAGAGGAAACAATTATAAACAATGCGTATTCCATAGAAGGATCGACGGGAAACCGCTTTAAAGTCGGAGATTTAAAAGATGCAGAAGGAAACGTGTTGGATAAAGAAACAGCAAAGGTATATGAGGGGACTACCCTGGAAGTAACGTTAGGACAGTATACCATAGATATGGCACTGACTGTTATTCCACAGTATAAAGGTGCACAAACCATGCATGATTTGGTTCCTTATGCGTTTCCGGAAGCCACGGGAGACTTGAATACTTTAGTAATTCCTATTGCATGGCAGGATGATTCCCCTGAAGTGGCGGATACAAATTATGCCTACTTTAGGAGTGCACTGGGCAGAGTGGCAGATATGAGTGGCAGTATTGAAGATTATTCGGACGAGTATGAAGGGAATTTTTCATTAAGTGAGTATTTTGATATTGCAAGCTATGGGAAGCTTTCTATTAATTCATATATGACAGACTGGTATCAGGTGCCATATACCTTTGAAGAGATGAAAGACCAGAGTATATCAGAGGAGTTTGTGAATCATACCTTGGATTGGTTGTATGCTACTTATCCTGATACTGACTGGACCAGGTTTGATAAAGATGCAAACGGCTATTTTGACGCAGTCATTTTTGTAAATGCCGGAGAAACCGATAATGATGATGGTTTTCTGATAAATAGCTTTGCTGGCGGCGTTATGTTCAGAAGCACCTATACCAATTCCCTTGCAGGAACCATAGAACGCCCCGGTATGAACTGTTATACCAACGCTCACATTGGATTGATAGGCGGTAATGTATTAATTCATGAGTTTGGTCATAATTTAGGGTTAATCGATTATTATGATGTTACATATTCCGGTATCAATGCAGTGGGTGAGTACGATATGCAGTCCGGAAGTTACGGTGACTGGAATGCGTATTCTAAGTTTGCTGCCGGATGGATTAGTCCCGAAATTGTATCTGGTCTGGAGAGCGGACAGTCGGTAGATATTGAAATAGGTTCCATGGCTGTTTCCGGGGATGCTATTGTGATTCCGCCTGCAGACATTGCATACGACGGTTCACCCTTTGCGGAGTATATGATGGTAGATTTATTTACGGCAGAGGGTACGAATCTGTATGATGCAGAAGAATTCGGGCTGAAAGATGCAGTCGGTGTGCGTATCTATCATGTGAATGCAGAGATGGAATACCGGGAAGAAAAATCGGATAATATTTTTGACCCGATTACCTGTCCTATCGGTACTGTTCATGTGGCAAATGAGTATAAGTATGATGAGTTCGGCTATTATCATATTGAAGTGTTACAGTCCGGTGGCGATAATACATTTACAGATGTGAATAATCTGGATACCCGTTTTTCAGAAGATGATTTATTTAAGGCAGGAGATGTGTTTACTGCAGAGGCGTATGATGAATTCCTTTATGAAGGACGTATGGATGACGGTAGTGTGTTTGGCTATGAAATCAAAGTGGTAAGCATAGAACCCGATGCAAACGGCGACTACAAAGCGGTTATCCGTATTACAAGACAATAAAACGACTGTGCGGTTTGTGTGGTTACCATATCGGTTCTAAAAAGCTTTCCGGCGCAGACCCTTGGGAAACGTCGGCACTTAACAAAAAGGCCTCTCTACATTTTTGTAGAGAGGTCTTTGCGTTTAGTACCGCTACGTTTCTCATGGAGCGAGAGCGCGTCTGCAAGGAAACTTTTTAGAACCGATATGGTAACCACAAAAACCGCAGGGCAGTTTTAATGTCTTGTAATACGGGTACTACCAGCTGCGGATAAATTTATCGATATAGTTATCCAGACATGCTTCGATAACACGGATAGCTTCTTCACGGTTGCCTTTTTCGTTTACGTCAGTGGTTTTGTTTTCCAGTGCTTTGTAAACAGTAAAGAAATGTTCCATTTCTTCAATCACGTGGGCAGGAAGTTCTGAAATATCGTGATAATTGTTATAGGTAGGGTCATTAAAAGGTACTGCAATGATTTTTTCGTCCTTTTTACCGCCATCCAACATGGAAATCACACCGATTGGGTATGCTCTTACCAAAGTCAGGGGTGCAACCGGTTCGGAACAGAGTAACAGTACATCTAAGGGGTCACCGTCATCACCGTAGGTACGGGGAATAAAACCGTAATTGGCAGGATAATGGGTAGAAGTGTAAAGAATACGGTCCAACATAATATAGCCGGTTTCTTTATCCAATTCGTATTTATTTTTACTTCCCTTCGGTATTTCAATTACGCAGATAAAATCAGTAGGTTTTACCCGCTGTACATTCATATTGTGCCAGATGCTTCTGTTCATGGAATCCATATCATTGCCTCCTGTTTGTGTATAGTAAAAATTTATTTTATTATAGCATTTTACGGTATGTTGTAAAGATAAATTTGTTATGAATTATTTGGGA